>JAKLJX010000013.1 GCA_023150945.1 bacterium
GCTTGCGCCTGCCTCACATCAAAACGATTTTGACGGTGGCAGTCGCCGAGGCGGAACAGCATGCCCACAGCCATCTCAGCTTTCTGGATGCGCTGCTGGAAGAAGAAGTCGCGCACAAAGAACAACGCCGGGTGGAGACCGCACTGAAGATCTCCGGCCTGCCGTTCATCAAAACCATCGATGAGTTCGACTTCACCTTTCAGCCCAAGCTCGATCGCCAGCGGGTGATGTCGCTCTTCGATCTCACTTTCATCCAGCAACGCGCCAATGTCTTCCTGCTGGGCCCGCCAGGCGTGGGCAAGACCCATCTCGCGGTGGCGCTCGCGGTCAAGGCCAGCCAAGCCGGGATCACCATCTACTTCACCAGCATGGAAGACCTGATGAAAAAACTCAAGAACGACCGCCAGGCGGAGCGCAAAGGCCGGGGACGAAGCTATTACAAGTCCACCCTGGTGATTGTCGATGAAGTCGGCTACACGCCCATTGATCGGGAAGAATGCAATCTCTTCTTTCGCTTCGTCGCCCAGCGCTATGAAAAGGCCAGCACGCTGATCACCTCGAACAAGGCGTTCACCGACTGGGCTGAGCTCTTCCACGATCCCGTGATTGTCACCGCCATTCTCGACCGTCTCCTGCACCACAGCGTCGTCATCAACATCAAAGGCCAAAGCTACCGCCTCAAAGACAAAACCGACAAGGAGGCCGTCAAGTGACCACCTAATCACCTCCCCAAAGTGGTATACTTTTCACGACCACGTTTGGTATACTTTTACAAGACCATTGACACTGACAGGGATACGCAGCCTGCAAAGGAAACTTGTGCTGGACATGCCGATCCAGATTACACGAGCAAACCTCCCTGCGGGGAATAGCGAAGTCGCGCAGTAAAAACTGTGCGATTGCGGAAGCGAGTATTGCTGAAGGGCCCGGTGCGGGAAAACTGCACGCGGGAATCTGTGCGGGGGGCACGGAGAAACCCGTGCCCCTACCGCGACGCGTGGCGGACTGAAAAATGGTTCGGAACCAATGAACATCCTTGAAGAGATTGCGTCGAAAGCCATCCGTTCTGGTGGCAACGCCTTGGAAATCGAGCATAAAGATGGCTATGAGGAAATATTTCCGGTGAGCGGCTCGATCGGTACCAGCGTTGGTTTCCGGCTGAAAAGCTCCAGCGAGCAAGCCAAGTCATTGCTAGCTGACCTATCCAGTATCGCGAAAAGAAAGAGACGCATTAGTGTTGATGGTCGAGAATACGAACTCCGATGCCGCGTGTACGATAATTTTGATGAGCACGCGTTTCGACTGCACTGGAGGCTCGTAGAGCCTGCTTCTCACGGCCGCGTCCGGAGGGACGGCTCGTAAGGAATCAAATCGAACCATCAAAAAAAGAGGCGTTTCCCTAACTTGGCTTGCTCGGGACGCTGCCGCGCCCGATCATTTTTCGAATTGTGCAATTCTCAACTTCAATGGCGTCGCCGAGTGGTGTCGCAGAGCGCGGCAGCGCCCGGGAAGCCTACGTTAGCAATTCTGTTATTCAAGAGTCACTAGCATAGAAGAAGCTATGTGGAGGTGCATATGAAGAATGTGACTGTATGCGGCTACATTTTACTGATGATTTCCGTGTGTGCCGCTTCACTTTACTGCCAGGATAGGTACGCAACCAAACAGCTCACTTCCGACTCCACGCGAGAAGGATTCCCTTCATGGTCGCCGGACGGGAAAACAATCGTCTATTCGTTCTTCAACATCATTGATGGGAGACCGGTACACGGATCGCAAAAAATACCGTCCAGTGGTGGAACCCCGGTCCAGTTCACGGACTTTCCAACTGAGCATCCGCAGTGGTCGCCCGATGGTCGCTTCATCGTTTTTGACGCTGACACCGGCGCGAGCATAAAGATGATAGGGGCAGAAGGAGGAAACCCGGTCAAGTTTCTTCCCGACTCAATAGGTATTCACAATGGCGGTCTCCCTTGTTGGTCTCCGGACGGTGCACATATCGCGTTTAAAAGCGGAATCACCTCATCTCTCTATGTTTATGAGGTCAAGACAAGCAGCGTTGCGAAGATATTTTACGAAGAAGGGATGCTTCCGCTTCCGGGCTGCTGGTCGCGTGATGGGAAATGGATCCTCATAACGCTTATGGACAGAAAATCTCGAAAGTCGACCATGTGGAAAATCTCCTCGGACGGCAAAGAGAGACAACAAATCACCGGACATCATGACGGATTCTACCGATACTTGGCTCTCTCGCCTGACGGTATCTTGTTGGTCTATGCGGCCATGGAAGAAAAAAGGCTTGGTTTGTGGATCATGCTCGCCGAAGGAGGAAGATCACTTCCACTTGCGATAACACGCGGAGATCACAATGAATGTCCAGCCTGGTCACCCGATGGGAAACGGCTTGCGTTTGCGAGTGGCCGAACGGGCAGAGGGGACATTTATGTAATGGAGATTGACACAGAGAGAGTCAAAGCAGAATTGGAGTTACTCAACCAGTGAGCCGCGTGCTCATGAGTGTCAGGGTCAACATTGCCCTGTACACTGCTAACGATCTAAGAATTTATGTGGCGCGATGAGTTCAGAAGAGCCGTTGGCGCTGAGTCAGTGTGAGCCGCCGCATAATTCTTCGTTGAACGAAGCGCTTCCTTATTGGATTGAGCTTTGCATCAAGGATGGGTGGGGAGGCAGAGGGTGACAGCGATAAGCCGGCTCTGCCGCCAGCTTCTTCATCGTGCTTGATGACCTTACCCCGGTCTATCAACGCGCCTATACGGCAAAGGGGCTGACGGTGATACGAAACCTGCAAAGGAAACTTGTTCCGGACACGCAGATCTGGATCATACAAGCCAACCTCCCTGCGGGTAATAGCGATGTCGAGCAGCGCAAGCAGCTCGATTGCGGAAGCGAGTATTGCTGAAGGGCCCGGTGCGGGAAAACTGCACGCGGGAATCTGTGCGGGGGGCACGGAGAAACCCGTGTCCCTACCGCGACGGCGTGTTGAAGAATGCCTGTAGAATCAGAATCTGCCAATAAATTAGTGAAGGACACTGTTTTCAATGGATTGGCATAAACTGTGGTCAGATTATCAGACTCTAATCGTTGCCGTTGCTTCTGTAATAGCGACGATGATAGCAAAACAAATACTTCCTTGGCTTTGGAAAAATATAGTAGCACGCGCATGGGTTTTTATAGCGCGACACTCAGGTAGTCGATGGCGAACACGAAGTTTTCGCAAAAACTACTTAAACTGGCTAATCGAGGAAAATCGGTATTTAGAAATACGAGGACTACGAACGCGTGCTCCAATTTCGATAGAGTTAGAAGACGTTTACGTATCTCTGAAAGCTAAATCTACCCAATATTCTCAATCTGATCTTTTGAAAAAGACTGATTCTGAAATAGCTAATGAGCATGAAAGTATCCCAGTATTAAAAGCGTTGACACAAAATAAACGCATTGTAATCTTAGGGCATCCCGGCTCGGGCAAAACTACTTTATTACGATTTTTAGCCGTAACCTTCGCTCGACTTCAAAGAGCCGCCAAAAATAAAGGAGACAACCGCAAGTTATTGCAAAAAAGACTCGATGGATATTGGGGATCACAACGAAATAGATTTGGATTTGTGAAGGCAAATGATATCCCCTTCCCTTTGTATATGCCCCTTCGAGCAATAACTATTGACGAAATCTCCGATGGCAGTGCCTTGAATGAGTGTTTTCTAGGTCGTTATTTTAAAGATGATTACCCAAATGATTTTGTCAATAACATTTTTCGGGATGGAAAATGCATCGTTTTGTTCGACGGGCTTGATGAGGTTAGGGGAAACGAAGGGCGACGAAAGATTGTTGAGTGGATTGAAGAGTTAGTAGCACATTACCCGGAGAATCGATATGTTGTTGCTTCCCGAATAGTGGGCTATTCCACTCCTTTAGCTGGAGGATTTAAAACTCTAACGCTGGAAGACTTTAACAATAGAGACATAACCCGATTTATACAGGCCTGGTATCAAACAGTGGAGATGCATAGCAAAGAACAAAACCCTATTGTCCTTTACCATGCGAAGGAGAGTGCAGATGCTTTGATTCGCACAATTTTGAACAACAGGAAAATACGTCATTTGGCGATCAATCCATTAATGTTATCAATCATAGCGCTTGTACATCGATATAGAACTAAATTACCGGAACGACGAGTAGACTTATATGATGAATGTACACAAGTATTACTCGGCTATTGGGACGAGGCTAAAGGTATAGCAGGTGACTTACCGCCTGTTAAGAAAAGACTAACTCTTGAACCGATAGCTCATAAGATGCAAATACAAAACTCACCAGAGCTTACTCGTGTTGAAATAGAGCAGATTCTCGAAAGTGAATTACCTAAAATTGGGGGAACTAAAGACGACACAAAAGACTTTGTTGACGAAATACGAGAACGAAGTGGGTTGTTAGTAGAGCGCGGGCCGGATGTGTTTTCCTTTTCTCATCTTACATTTCAAGAATATCTTTCTGCCAGTCATGTATGCCGAAATAGCAAAGAATCGCTATTGTTGGATCATGTTAATGATGATCGCTGGCATGAAGTCATATTGCTATATTGTGGTATGACAGATGCTACGGAGTTCGTCAAAACTTTATTATCTATTCCAGATGATATTTTTCATTCGCACTTTCTTTTGGCTGGACGCTGTATAAATGAGGCCTTAAAGATTGACGCTAGTACTAAAAGGAATGTTACTACACAATTACAGGAGCTTTTATTTACCAGCCCGTTTAAGGCATGCCGAACAACCATTTCGTCAGTATTACAGCGATTAGATCCACAAGCAACGCTGAAACTATTGCTTAAAAAGTGTGAAGACTCAGACAAATCGTCTCGAACTAGCTTGATAGAAGCATTAAGCTACTTTGCAGATTTCTTAACTGAAGAGGCTTGCTTAAAGTTACTTAATGACACTGATATTGGTATGAAAGTTATGATGTTGCGTGCTCTCACAAAGCGGAATACTCTAAGCGATGAATTAGTTGAGGCTATTGTTAAGCAAATTAGCGACAATAATGCAAATGTACGTCTGAAGGCGGTTTCTTGTTTGCATAATAAAAGTCAATATATTGTTGCATACAAAGCATTAACACAAGCCTTATTATTTGACGAAGATGCAAGCGTTAGAAGTGCAGTGGCAGAAGTTTTGGAGAATTACGATACCCACTCCAATATTTTAATCTATATTGGATTAGGAATTTTTGATCGGGAAGGTAGAGTTGCGATTCTTTCTGGAAATACTTTGTTGCATTTGTGGTTTAACTTGAAGTGGTATCGTATAGTTCATATTACGTTTCGGTCGTTTCTAGAAGTGATTAAATTCCTTCCCAAAGCAGAACTTCGCCATTGAACTTTTTGTGCGATATCTGCGGGAATTGCAATGATTGTTGCGCTGATTAGCATTTTACCTCTTTACCCTATTCTTCCTCTAAAACGAGAAACCAACCTTTTGAAATTAATAAAACATTTCTATTGGTATTTGTTTTGGCTCATAGCTTTTCTCGCAAAGCCATTCTTGTTTTTATTTTCGATGCCAAAGGAAGAGCTGAATTTTTATACATCTTTTTATAGAAGCTTGTTAGGGCCCGTTTTGAAAGATGAACGAGCAGTGATTCTAATACGACCTTACCTAAAAAAATATTCAACTAGGTATCAATTCATTCTTTTACGTCATCCCATTGTTTATGATACCAAACCGATGTATGAGTTGGTTGAAGATTTGAAGGAAATCTTCTGTAATGCGCCATCTCACGATGATAAGTGGGCAGTAGCAAACATTTTGACAAGGCTAGCTTCAGACAAAGCGCTACAGTTATTTGCGGAGTTTATTGAAAAATCAAATTCTGTTGAAACCAAAGAAGTTGCATTAAATGCCTTTCTTTTATTGAAAGAAAGCCTGGATGATAATTGTATTCATGTTATACAACAGTCACTTAAAAGTGAACCACCTGCCCTGAGGGCAATGGCATGTTTTGTACTCGGCTCCCTTAGGAATAAAGACGAATTACATATCTTACATCAGTTAACCCATGACGAAAATTTTGATGTCAAATCTTCAGCATGTCGGGCATTGAGTAGAATTGGCTCGCCAGAATCAATTCACTTTCTAAAAAATCTATTATCGGATACTGATGAAGAAATACGCGATATTGCCTATGATGCCTTGTGGCAAATCTGTAGACAAAATTCTGTTAAACTAACACAAAATCAAATATCATGATGTTTCTAATTTGCTTCTAACAAAGCAAAGGATAGAAGATAAAGTCATTGATGCTTTGTGGCTAAGCTCGTGTTAGCCGCGTCTTGGTTTTTGAAGAGCAGCATAGGCGTTCCAAATTCGAAAGATGTATTTCTATGAGAACACTTGTATTGGTAGCCTTGTGTCTGTGTCAACAGATAGCTTATTCTCAGATCGAACGTGACAGCACAAGACAAAACGTGAAACCAACGCAGACTATTCGAGTAGATTCTTCCAAAGGAGCACAAAAAGCGGACATACAAATCGATTCACTTGCAAAGCGGCCAATACCATCTACATCGCTATTGCAAACTAGTACCACTAATAATAGGGACTTCATATCAAGGCATGGATCATGGCTTTTTCCTGCGATTGCAACGATACTTCAAGCGATCATTTTAGTATGGGGTGGTAGTTGGTGGGTCGGCAGGAAATTGGGCAGTTTGGAGGAGAAACGCGTTCGTCAAAGAATCTTGTATGAGCGAAGATATGATCTATTAAGATCATTGGTAAAGAGTGGCCTGTCGTTAATTTCGTCGACGGTATTTTACGCGAAACAACTGTCAGAGCTATCGAAACAAATGAACAATGAAGAAAAACTTAAGGAAGTAGAAAAGGCTGGTTCGGCATGGTTAGAATTGCAAAGCGAGGTGATTCTGCTTTCGGTTCAAACCAATACAGTGTTCGAGGACAAGCAAATCCAAGAAGGTATACAAGGATTTCGTAATGCTCAAAACTTAAGCCGACTTGCTGAGACAATTGCTGTGACTGAAGAGAATGATCTATGTTCGAGAATATTGCCACTTGTTGATGAGATGCGAGCACAGCTTGATAATGTGATTGGTCGTATGAGTAAAGAGATTTCTCCTGAATTCATGCTTGGTATTGGAGACAAACAAAGCGTCTAACGAGATAAGAATTCGTGCGGCGCGATACCCAGCACAGACCTCCGGAATGAGCACAGCGTGAGCCGCCGCATAATTCTGCGTTGAACTAAGCGCTTTCCTAGTTTATTTGAGCTTTGGATCAAGGATGAACCGGCGAGGTGGGGTTGAAGGCCACGGCCAAGAAGAGCCAATGGCCTTGGCTGAAGTGGGTGGAAATGTTCTTTGACAGCTTTTTCATCATGCCCGACGGTTTTTTACATGCCCAACATGCCATTGACGAACGTCCAGGGCGTACTTCTCCCGTGACACCCCAAATCTTGCCCTACGAGCAACAGGTGAATTTCAAGTCACTGCCCTGATGCGATTACGGCGATCGTGTCCGTTTGGGCTCTATTTCACCAACCAGTTTCATGACGCCGCCACATTTGGGACAACACACGGTGTGAGTTTCGCGCTCCTCGGCCGCTTCCGTGCTGGCAATGTCGGTTGGCTCTGTCGCGACGGGTTTGACGTGCAGCAGTTCTTTGACTTTCTCCAAACGCTTCCGATGCGACGAAGACAGAAAGCCGTAGTGGCGCACTTTGATGAAGCGGTGCGGCAAGACGTGCTGCAAGAAGCGGCGGATTCACCCCGTGAGATACTGCTGTGCTTAAGGAGTCTTTAATCAGTGTTATGATGATCTCACGGGGTGAACTCTTCCGCCGAGATTGTCTCGGTCTGCAGTTGTTTAGTCTCGCCGTCGCGATATCGAAGCGTCACTTCGGGATATTGTTCTGGGGTCGGATGGGCGCGATCCGATTCGCGCGCCGAGCGGAAACGATCAAAGCATGTTTCGTTCGGTTAAGCAGCAACACTCGTCTATACAAATCTCACATGGCAAACGCAAGCAACGATGGAAAGAGAGTGAATCCGATGAATCTCGCATTGGTGCAAGAGAAGGCAAGCAGGGTTTACGAATACATGAAGCGAGGAACCGCAGGCTTGACCCGGGAAACCGCCAATGCGGTGGACCATGATCCTGCCAGTTGGGGGATGGATATTGATGATTGGGACTGGAACGCGGGGGTCGGCATGATCGCAATTTCCGACTATTATGAAAAGACGCAAGAGCCAAAAGTATTGGAGTACATTGCAAATTGGGTCGCCAAGAACAAGCACCAGTGCGAAAAGAGAGACCACGTCAACTACTTGGCGCCGCTGGCCATTTATCCGGATATGTATTTGAGAACCCAAGAGCCGTACTATCGGGAAACCGCGGTCGAATACGCGGACTGGGTCATGGCCAATGCGGCGAGATCCACAGACGGTGTGTTCTTCCACGGCGCGTCGGTTTCGGAAGAGGTGTGGGCAGATACGGTATTCATGGCCTTGGTCTTCTTGTCACGCACGGCCAAACTCACGGCAAATATCAAAATCGCCGAGCAAGTCCTCAAACAATTGCTTTCCCATCTGCAACTCCTGCAGGATAAGGAAACCGGGATTCTGTATCATGGCTATCATTGTGTGGGAAGGCATCACATGTCGGGCGCCCTCTGGACCAGAGGAAATTCCTGGGTGGTGATTGGAACTCCAATCATCATCGAGACGCTACGTGATATGGTGGAAGTGCCGACGGAAATCCCGAGCAGATATAAAAGACTGGTGGAGGGTATTTTGCGCTACCACGCCGGCAATGGTCTATGGCACACCGTGATGGATCGGCCTGATTTCTATCAGGAGACCTCCGGCAGTGCCGGCATTGCCGGAGGCATCATGAAAGCGGTGCGTCTCCAAATTCTGGAGCCCGGCGCGATGGCAAGTGCCCTCAAAGCGATGGAAGCCGTGATCACCAAGATTAATCCTGAAGGCGCCGTCGAGGGCGTCTCAGGAGGCACGCCCATCATGCCGACGATTGAGGCCTATGGCAAACTGACCCGCTATCCGACGCTTTACGGCCAGGGTTTGACGCTGCTGATGTTGAATGAATACATTTTTGAGAAAAAAGCGGAGGCCGGGGCTTGAGTTCGACTTTACCCATTCGCATTGGCGTGCGGGCGCATGATTTCGGCTGCTTGCCGGCCGGTGAGCTTGCCGCCAAGATCGCGGCGCAGAATTTGGTCTGCGCGCAGCTCGCGCTTGGCAAGGCCATCGCCGGACTCAACTTGAAACCCGGCATTTTGAATCCTGGTCTTGCCTTTGAAATCGGAAGGGCGTTCCGCCAACAGGGCGTCCAAATCGCGGTGCTGGGCTGTTACGTCAATCCGATTCACCCCGATCCCGCGACGCGAAAAGCGCTGCTCGGACTTTTCAAGGAACACCTGCGCTACGCCCGCGATTTCGGCAACGGCCTGGTGGCGCTCGAAACCGGCTCGCTCAACGCGGATTATTCGCCGCATCCCGACAACCACAGTGAGGCCGCTTTTCAGCAAGCGCTCGCGAGCCTCGCCGAGCTGGCCGCGGAGGCGGAAAACTTCGGCGTCGTCGTCGGCATCGAGGCGGTTGCCTCGCACGTCGTTTCGACGCCGCAAAAAATGCGGCGGATGCTGGAGGCGGTCGCGTCGAACAACCTGCAGGTCGTTTTCGATCCGGTGAATCTGCTTTCAGTCGAGAATTTTCACGCGCAGGAGCGAGTTATCGGTGAAGCGTTCGAACTTTTCGGCGAGCGGATTGCGATCATTCACGCGAAAGATTTCGTGGTCGAAAACGGCCAGCTCAGAAGTGCCAGCGCGGGCCGTGGCAAGCTGCGGCACGATCTGGTGATGAAATTTGCCGTTGAAGAAAAGCCCGGCATCAGCATTTTGTTGGAAGATACCAGCCCGCAGACGGCGCGGGAAAGCCGGGATTTCTTGCGGCAGGTGGCAGAACAAGGGCGCCAGGCCAAATTTCAGACAAGCTGAATGCTGAAGCCCGGCGGGCAGCACAAAGCCGTCAGCGGAACCGCAGAGTCGCAGAGAACGCTGAGCAAGGCGCCTTTCATGTCTCGTCCTGGCCTGGTTTTCATGTTATGGTAGTTTGAACGCCTCGTCTTCGATCAAACTCTTTCCTCGCTCGCCGAGCCGCTGACACGGGTCGTGTGGCCCTCGTTTGCGGTGGATATTTTCCTATGAAAGACATTCCAAAAGAAATAGTCGCACTCATCGACGAATTAGCCGGAGCACCAGGAACCGTGGCCGTTGTACTGGGAGGATCAAAGGCGTTGGGAACCAGCGATGCTGGAAGCGATTGGGACATTGGCCTCTATTACCGTGACAAAATTGATCTGACTGCACTTGCTGCGCGGGGAACCGTCCATCCGCCCGGCACATGGGGACGACTCATGAACGGTGGAGCGTGGCTTCGTTGCGGCGCCGAGTGCGTTGATGTGATTTTCCGCGATTTGAATCAGGTCGAATATTGGACGCAGCGCGCAGAACAGGGCGAATTCGAAGTCGACCATTTGCTTGGGTATCTTGCGGGCGTTCCAACCTATCTCTTGACTGCCGAGCTTGCATCTTGCCGAGTGCTTTACGGGCACCTGAACGCTGTGCCATTTCCAGTCAAACTTGCGACCGCCGCGCCCTCCGTATGGCGATTCTGCAGATCGTTCAGTCTGGAATACGCCCGCATGCATGCGCGACGCGGCAATTACGTTGGGGCTGCCGGGCAGGTGGCAAAAGCCGTTATGGAAGAGGCGCACGCGCGGTTGTGTGAGCAGGCTCTTTGGATATGCAATGAAAAGCGCATTCTCCAGGAGGCCGGGTTGGCTCCCGTGAGTCGTCCTTTCGGTGAATTCCCAAGCGATCAGGAGGGGCTGGTGCGGTGGATCGATCAGATTGCCCATGAACTGGGCGTGCCAGAAGGAGAGCTCGCACCATGGAATATTGGGGGTTGATAATTCGTTGCAGCAGATGGCCCTGAGGGCCGCGGCTGAGCTCAAACGCCAGACATACAGAATTCTTTGCGCCAACGATTAACATAACCGAGTGCATAAGTGAGTCGTGATACGCTGTCGAACCTTCTGCGAGCCATCCGCCTGCGCGGCGCGATCTTTTATCGCGTTGAAGGAGTGACGCCTTGGGTCGCGGAGGCGCCCCGGGGCACGGAGATCATCCCGGCGATCCTCCCCGAAGTGGATCATCTGATGGAGTTTCACGTCGTCGCGCGCGGTGCCTGCTGGGCTGGCATCGTTGGCGAGGATCCAATACGGCTTGGTGCGGGCGACTTCGTGATCTTTCCCCAAGGCGATGCCCACGTGATTTCCAGCAGCCCGGGTCTCCGTGCGGGGCGTCCGGATCTCGGCCTCTACTACGGCCCGCGACCGCCGCAGCTTCCCTATGTGCTGCGGGTATCCGCGCGCGGAACCGCAGAGGCCGATCCCGAACGCGACGAGCCGCCAACCACGATTATATGCGGCTTCATCGGATGCGACGCACGCCCTTTCAATCCGCTTCTAACGGCGCTGCCACGGATGCTGCGGGTGCCCGGACAGGCCGACGGCGGGAGTCCATGGCTCGCCGGCTTGCTGCAGGCCCTCGTCGATGAATCGAACCACAAGCGGCCCGGGGGCGAGGCCGTGCTTGAGCGCATGACCGAGATGATGTTTGTCGAGGCGCTCCGCCGCTATGCCGACACGCTCCCAACCGGCGAGACTGGCTGGCTCGCAGGCTTGGGCGACGATGCCGTAGGTCGGGCGCTCGCACTCCTTCACGAACGTCCCGGCGAGCCGTGGACGCTCGAACGCCTCGGAGAGGCCGCCGCGATCTCGCGCTCGACGCTCCACGAGCGTTTCGTCCGCTTCCTCGGCCAGCCGCCGATGAAGTATCTGGCGCAATGGCGCATGCAGCTCGCCGCGCGCTTGCTCCGGGACACCGACGCCAAAGTACTGGAGGTGGCGCTGGAAGTGGGATACGAGAACGAGACCGCCTTTGCGCGGGCCTTCCGGCGCGCAACCGGCCAGTCGCCCGGCGCCTGGCGCCGCGCCCGCCGCGCGCGACCCGGACGGCGCGGGGGTGGTAAACCCCTCACGCCGCCGGCGCGGCCACCGCGCGCTACCGCCTGAGTGCCGCGCGAATGCGGGCGAGGTGATGGAAGCTGTGGCGCACGGCGTGATCCTCCAGCATGAACTGGCAGGTGAGCAGCGCCCCGCCGTAGAGCGAATTCGGCGCGATCTTATCCAACTCGGCGTCAGTCATGGTACGGATCGTCTTCGCCGCCGCGGCCGCGTTCGTGCGCAGCAGGGTAACCGCCTCCTCGCGCGTGGTGCCATCGTGCTCGCGTGCATGGCCGGCGTTCATTTCGTGAACCGCGTCCCAGGTCACATCCGTCAGCGCGCCGCCGGCCGCAAGCTTCTGGGCCAGCTCGACTTCGAGCGGGTAGACGCTTGCGACGTGATGCACGACGACCCCGACTTTGCGGCCGTCTCGCGGCAGCCGCGTCTCCCATTCCGTCGGCGTCAGGCTGGAGGCGAACGTCGCAAGGGCAGCGGCACCCCTCTCAAGATTGGCGGCAAGGATTTCAGCTCGGGTACTCATGATTTCGATCTCCTTCGTTTGAGGCGCGACGCACCATGCGTGGCGCTGGCAACAATATAGCTCGAAGCACGGTCGTGAGACTCTTCCGGGAGTCCGCAGATCTGTGCCGGGATTCCGGGAGCACGATCGATCGGGCGCCTGTGCCTTCGGGAGATGAATCCTCGCGTCATAAGGGGGCCTTGCTAGTCGTCTGTATGTATCCACTCGATGAACCCCCACTTCTCTCTCGGTGAATCGCCTCGTATCTTCGCACAAAATTTGCCAGCAGAAGTCCCCTGTTGCCTCGCCGACAGCGGGCGCGTCGCAGCTCGCTTTGCCCCCGTCCAAACGTATCTTGCCAGCGGTCTGTATTTTCCGGCGAAGGCGTATCCATCCGGTGAACCCAGGTTGAAACTTGGCGAAGGCAGAGGTAATTTCGACATTTTTCCAGCGCCGATTTTGGCAGAGACCGGCCGGAAATGAAGACGGGATGGCGGTTGAAGCAATGGTGCTGTGGCTGGGCAAGATCTTTTGAGAGAGGACGCCTTTGCCCGGCGAGCTGAATTGAAGGGGAGAAAATGAACTACCGAGGTTGAGGGGGAACAAAGGGGAATATCAAATGGCAAGGCCTCTTGAGACTGGGCCAATGCCCAATCTCAAGAGTTCGGCGTGCGCCAGTTTTGCGGAAGCAGCTCGGCGATCTTGTTGATGGGATGGTCCGGCAGGCGGTTGAGAATGTTTCTCAGATAGGCGAAGGGCTCCACCTGATGCAGCTTGGCGGTGGCCAGGAGCGTGTCGATAATCGCCGCGCGCCCTCATGGGAACCTGCGAGGAGATAGTTGCGGCGTCCGATCAAAACCGGACGAATGGCATTCACGACAGAAGCTCTTGCGCGTGCAGGTGGCGTGGGAATAAAGCTAGAAGTTGAGACGCGAGAAGAGCGGAATCGAGACTCATCTGCGGTCGCGTGCAGCAGGTGGGCGGCTCAAGCTGGAACGAGACGAAGCTCGGAGCAGAGGCGCATGAATTGGGGACCCGGCCTTCGGCGACGCGGTACTCTCGGAGTCAGGCGAGAAACGTGGGGTAAGCCACCATTTCCTGCTGGCAAAACTCCCTTTGGGTCAGACTGCTGGCAAGATGCTTCTTGACAATGGCAATGCAAGCCGCGGGGCGCACCCGCCGTTTGCGAGGCAACATGGAATTCGTCCTGGGAGTTTTTGCGCGAAGCTATGAAGCGATTCACCAAAAGGCAAAACGTGGTTCACCGAGTGGATACATTTCATTTGAAAAGGGCAGCAACAGTTATTCTGTCGCTGCCCATTCCATTACCCGGCGCGCGAAGAAGCTGCCTGGCGGCGGCACCATCGACCGCGCAGTATCAACAACACGCTCACCGGGCAAGTTCATTCACGGCACGAGGCGTGCGGCGGTCTTCATTGATTGGAATCTGAAAAGCGCGGTTGTGTCCTGACCACAAATTCTGCCCGCCGGTTTTGCGCCCAAGCCTGCTCGTTGTGATCCGGATTGACGGGCCGCTCCTTGCCGTAGCTGACGGTGCTCAATCGTGAACCATCGACTCCCAACAACACCAGATAGTCTTTGACGGCGCGCGCTCGTCTGTCGCCCAGCGCCAAATTGTATTCAATCGTACCACGCTCATCGCAGTGTCCCTCGATCACAACCTCAAAGTTGGAACGTTGTCGCAGCGCCTGCGCGTTGGTTGCCAGCACCTCGCGCATCATGGGAGTGATGTCGTACCTGTCGAAGTCGAAATAGACTTTTTCCAGGGCCGGAACTGCCGTTTTCGGCAGAGCAGGTTCGGGCGTCTCGGGCTCCGTCTGTTTCGGTGACGAGACCGGCGCTGGTGTCGTGATCGCGGGCGCCGGCGCGTCCGCTGTCTTGACCGCTTTGCGACCGCCGCATCCGGTGGTGAAGAGCAAGACCGCAGCCAGCGCCAGGCTGATCGGCATCACCGCGGCCAGTCTTTTCCATAGCAAAGGCATGTCTACCTCCATGAGTTTTGGAACCAAGGGGCCTTGTTGTTTACATGAAAGAGCAGAGGGCGGCAACGCTTCAGCGGCCCGCGCGTGCTCCCGCTGTGCTCCGCATCTGGTGATCGCCGGCCGTTCCGGACCTGGAGTTGACGGATGCTTTCATTTCGATCGCGTGAGAATGGTTGTCCCGTTCTACGTGACGGAGAGAAGCCGGTTGGTACGCAGCGATTAATCGTTCTGCGTCAGGCCGGCTAGGGAACCGTAGGATATAGTCTCCAGTTTGTGACGGCCTTTCATATAATCGGACAAGACAAAGTTCATGCCACGGACGCCGCAAGTCGTTTTGGAATTTGTGATTGATTTTTGGTGGCTTGTCATCGTGCCAAACCAGGTCAAGGGCATCTCTTCGCAAAGTTGGTGTAAGGATTCCAGACACGCTGACCAAACTGCTAACACTCCAAAAAAATCAAGCTTCCCGGCATCGCCCAGGAAGCCTGCATCCTGCCACACTTGCCGCTGCCGTCGGCTCTGCTGCTTGAACGCGGCACTCACGCCTTTTGCACGATGACTTCCGACTTAATGCCGTACCTTTCAATGCGATCGTGCAGCATGACGCGGGAGATGCCCAGAAGCTGGGCCGCCCGGACTTGGTTGCCGCCGGCCTTCTGCATCGCGGCCAGGATCAACTCGCGCTCGAGCTCGGACATAACCGTTTCGTAGAGCTTGCCATGATACTGTTCCAGGTCGCCGCTGACGAACAGGGCCAGGCGGCCGGGGCTGGGAGTTGCGGCCGGTCTCTCGGCGCGACGCAGATCTTCGGCAATCACCTCAGGCGTGATCACGTTGCTCTTGCACAGCAAGATCGCACGCTTCAGGACATTCTCCAGTTCCCGCACGTTGCCGGGCCAGTTGTAGGCCTGCAGCAGTTGCAGCGTTTCCGGCGCCAGCGAGACCGGCCCGCTCTTCAGCTCAATCGCGTATTTGTTGACAAAGTACTGGATCAAGTCCGGCAAATCCTCCTGGCGGGCGCGCAACGGCGGCAGAGGGATGGTAATGACTTTGAGGCGATAGTAGAGATCTTCCCGAAAGATCTTTGTCGTAATGGCAGTTTCGAGATTCTTGTTGGTGGCGGCGATGATCCGCACGTCGCAGCGTATCGTCTCGTCGCCGCCCAGGCGCTCAAATGTGCCCTCTTGCAGAACGCGCAGCAATTTGGCCTGTGTGGAGAGGCTCATGTCGCCGACTTCATCGAGAAACAGCGTGCCGCCGTCGGCTTGCTGGAATTTGCCGATTTTGCGTTTGGCAGCGCCGGTGAACGCTCCCTTTTCAAACCCAAACAGCTCGCTCTCCAGCAACGTTTCCGGAATGGCGGCACAATTCACCGCGAGAAAAGGCTGGTGGGCGCGCCGGCTGTGGTGGTAAATCGCACGCGCAACCAGCTCTTTGCCAGTGCCGCTCTCACCCACTAGCAGAATGCCGACGTCGCTTGCCGCCACCCGGCCGATCATTTTATAGACTTCCTGAATCGCCCGGCTCTTGCCGACGATGTGATCTGCGGAAGGGGCGCCGGCGAGAGGTGGCGTTAACAGGACTTCTGTGCGCATCAAACGGCCCACCTCAAGCGCCTCGTCGATCAACGCCTGCATACGCGGGATGTCAAACGGCTTTTCGATATACTCGTAGGCGCCGTGTTTCATCGCTGCGATCACGCGATCGCTGCTGCCATAGGCGGTGATGATCAACACAGGCGTTCTCGGCGCAAAGCTTTTGATTTGCTGCAACACCTCCAAACCGGAAAGGCCCGGCATCTGGATGTCGAGAATCACCAAGTCCGGCGTCTCCGCTTTCAGCCGGATCAGTGCCTGCTCGCCATCGCAGGCTTCCAGAACCTCGTACGCCGGCGCGCGCAGCAGCTTCTTGAAGGAGTAGCGGACGCTTTCTTCGTCGTCCACAATGAGAACCTTGTGCATGGCAAGTGGGGTGTGATGATCAGTATTGGGTCTTTGTCATTGGCTATGCGCAGCTCCGCATGTCTTGCGGGTCCTGCCCGCCCGTTGCCGGCCCTTCTTTCTGGGGCAGCCTCACGGTGAAGGTCGCGCCACCGTCAGCGTTGTTGACGCCTTCCAGCCAGCCCTCATGCTGATTCACGATCTGATAGGCAACCGAAAGGCCCAACCCCACGCCGTTCCTGCGCCCGCTGACGAACGGATCGAAAATGCTGTCGAGCAGCTCGGTTGGAATTCCCCGGCCGGTATCGCTGATTCGAATCAGCGCGCACGGCTTCCCCGCGGATGCCGCGGCCGGTGGCAACGAAAGGGTCTCCGCCGTCAAACGGCCGCCCTCCGGCATCGACTCGATGGCATTGATTACCAAGTTCATCACCACTTGCCTGAGTTGGTCGGTGTCAGCGATGATCTGCCGGGGACTGGCACGATAGATTTCGCGCAGTGCAATGCCGTTTTGCTGCAGGCGTGGCGCCAGCAGCGTCAGGGTTTCATGAACCGCTTCGTCGATATCGGTGGGAACGAGCAGGGGGGCGGGCGGCCGCGCAAACTGCAGAAAATTCTCCACAAACCGTTCCACGCGGTCGATTTCTTTCAGAACCACCGCCAAGTCCTTGCGCTTCTCATGATCCGCGGTCGGATCTTCGTGCATGGCGTAGATCAGCATCTTGATGGCGGTCAGGGGATTGCGGATTTCATGTGCGACGCTGGCCGCCACTTTGCCGAGCGCGGCAAATTTCTCGGCGCGTGCCAAGAGCTTGCGATTCCTTTCCAAATCCGCCATCGCCGCGTTGATACGGTCGATGAGTGCGTGAATATGCCGGTCGAGCTCTTCGATCTCCGTGGTGCCGTTGACGCCAACGCGCTGGACGAATTCACCGCCTGCGGCACGGACTTTCAGCACCAGCTCGTAGATTGGATTCACGATGCTGCGCGAAATGATCCAGCCCAGCATGACGCCGAGCAGAATGCCGCCCACGCCGAGGCCGTACATCGTCGTCCGCACAATGGCGTTGGTACGCTCGCTCTTTTCCACTGCGGCAATCACGGTCTGCTCATTGGCCGCGACAAAGGCTTCGCATTGCGTGTAGATCTCGTCAAAGAGCTGGTTGCTTTTGAGCATGAGCGTCTGCGCCTCCCCGGCTTTGCCTTCGCGGAAAAGCGCCAGAGCGCGCTGCCGTTGTTGTTCATATTCCTGTGAGAGCTGTGCCACGATGTAGACGATCTCGTCTTCCTGCGCCGTTCTGGCGCTCGCCCTCGCCGCGTCCAGTGACGATTGGAACTCTCTTTTCCGCTCTTGCAGCGTTTCGAGCCAGCGCGTGTCGCCATCGAGCATGAAATTGATCGTCAGCCCGCGCATGCGAAAAAGCGCAATTTCCAGCTCCTGTGCCGCCTTGAGGCTGGAGACGTTTTCTGCCAGGATTCTGGACGCCACTTCCTGGAGGCGGTAAGTGTAGAGAATCGTCACCAAACCGCCCGCCAGGATTACTATGACCATGGCCAGAAACCCGGCCAGCATTTTTGAACCAATGCGAAGCTTCATCGTGGCAGTAATCTAACGCGGTCTGTTCTAATATCAAAAGCATTTTGTTGATGGCATTGGCCATTCGCTTGCCGCCTGGCCGTTTGCCGCGTCGTGCCACTCCACTGCTTCGGGGTGCCCAGCGCCCGACTCGAAACCACGGCAACTTTGTGGGACAATGCACCAGCCGTTACCCGCCGGCTGCACTCGTCACGCCAGTATGCACGCATGGCCGAATCGCTTCGGAGACGAGACCTTCAGCGCCGGTGAGCCAGGCTCACCGTGCATCTGGTACTTGGCAACCGGTGCCTGCCTTCCTCTTTCCGGTTCGTCACAGCGCTTGCCAACCGCGCCGGCGCCGACCACTTGGCGCAATACCTTCTTCAACTCCGACAGATCGGAAGACTTGATGACGAAAGCCTCCGCGCCCCAGGTTTGGAAATTGTCGCGAAATTGTCCGTAGGCGGTGTTGATGATGAACGGCAAGTGCCGCTGCCGCGTCAAAACCTCACTCAGCAGGTGCAAGCCACAGCAATCGGGCAGCACCAAATCCGCAACGATCGCATCGATCGGTCGCCGCGCCAGCACTTTCAACGCCTCCTCGGCTGAGGCAGCCGCGACGATTTCGTGTCCTTCCACTTCGAGCTCTGTACGATAGAGCAAACGCATGTTGGCGGCCTCATCTACGACGAGTATGCATGCCATTGGCAAAACGCTCCGTTGGAATTTCCGTGGATTGGTGAGATGCTCTCCGACTGAGAGTTTGCTGCAAACGGGAAGGGCGGCAGCTTTTGCCAGCCGCCGCCCTTCGCGGCTCAGCGCCCACCAGCGGCCTCAGCGAAGCTCCTCCCGCCTCTGCCGGAGACTGTTCCTGTCTTTTGGTTCAGGCATCGGAGGATGAGGCCGGGCAGTGCTTACGACGCTGCTCTGATGAAGGCGCTGAGTACGAGCCACGTGTTGTCTTGAACAGGGTACAAGTTTGTGGACTCATTATCCGTTGTCACTCATTGTACGACGCTTGGTTGAGACAAACACCATGCCAAATTTGCCCCACCGTTCTACCAAATGAAGACAACTGTTTTCCAAAGCATTAGGCCAATGGAGTTTGATCTGGCATTTGACTTTGTCGGACGTTACCTGCAAGAAGCGTTGGCAGGATGACTGAATTGCTTACAGCAGCCCTCGTCTTCGAGTTAATCCATCTTCTGCAGGCTGCGCCGGCCCGTGCAGAATGCGCCTCAGTGGAAGCTTCTTCACCTCAATTGCCGGGGAGGAAAACTTTGTCATCGCAACGGCGGTGCCATGAGTAGAAGGCCACACCCGAAGTCTGCGAGGGAAAAACGCATTTCTCCTGGTGAGTTTTGGGCGAAAACACGAAGCAACTCACCAGGAGGAAAGTTGTGGTACATTGGAGGAATACGCCAGAACAGCTGGCAATTTTGGACCGGAATACACCCTCGCTGCCGTTCAAGCTCGAATCAACTTGCGGCGGCTCGATGAAACCGCAGAGGCGGGGACTTCGCGTTCATCGCTGTGATTTATCCCAGGAAATGAGGCACGACCCTGCGCCGATGGACTTTCCCCCCTGCAATTCTGAAGGGAATTTTCTGGGGACCGAATCGAAAATAGATGAAAAATGTGTTGACAAAAACGAAGTCAAATGTTACATTTTTCACACAAAAAGGTAACCAATCGAAAGTAATCGAAAATAATCCGAAACTCGATTGTGTCCGACGCGATCGAACGACACTCGACGATTCTGAAGTGCTTGCATGATGATGGGCGCGCTTCAGTGGTCGAATTGAGCCGTTTGCTGCAGGTTTCTGAGGTGACCATCCGCAACGACCTCAAGGAACTCAGCGAGCGGGGATTGGTGCAGCGTACCCACGGGGGCGCGGTCAAGAGTGGTTTGTATGTCTACGATGTTCCACTTTATAAGAAGACCAAGCAGCACCGGGGTGAGAAATTAAAAATCGCTGCCGCCGCGGCAGCGCTGGTCAACGACGGCGAGATCATCACGCTCGATTCCGGTTCGACCACCTGGGAGATGGCCAAGCTGCTGAAGAGCAAACGCCAACTCACCGTCATCACCAATTCCATTCCGGTCGCAAGCGAATTGGGCACGGCGCCGGACATTCAGGTGATCGTGTCCGGCGGCTCGGTGCGGCAGGAGTCGCTCTCCATGGTCGGGCCACATGCGGAGGCCTTGCTGCGCGGACACTTCGCGAGCAAGGTGTTCCTGGGCGTCGACGGCTTTGATGTGCAGGCCGGGTTGACCACTCCCAATCTCGATGAGGCGCAGGTGAATCGCTTGATGGTCGACATGTCGCGCGAAGTCATCGCGGTCACCGATTCCTCCAAGTTTGGCCGGCGCAGCATGTGCCTGATCGCCGCCACCAGGCGTATCCACAAAGTCATCACGGATGCCGGCATTCCCAAAGCGGATGCCGAGTACCTGCGTTCCAATGGTATCGAATTGATCATCGTGTGAAATCCGAAGTCCGGTCTTTTCATGCAGGGCAATGTGCGGATGGACATATGGACTCTCTGACCTTGCAGGAGATTTTGAGCCAGCCGGAAACGTGGAAAAAAGTTGTGCAGCGGGCAGCGCAGGAGAAATGGGAATTGCGGCCTGCCGGCAGTCCGCCGGGCCCGCTGTTGTTTGTCGGTTGTGGCACTTCCTACTATCTGGCACAAAGTGCCGCCGCCGGATATACGCGCATTTCAAAATGCTCCAGCCAGGCGCTTCCTTCCTCCGAGGCTTTTCTTCTCGCTTCCGCTGCCGCCGTTTCCTCCGCCAAGCTGCTGGCGGTGGCCATCTCGCGTTCGGGCACGACCACGGAAACCGTGTGGGCCGCCAGCCATTTGCGCCGAAACCTGCAGGTGCCGGTGGTCGCGGTCACCTCCGGCGCTGACAGCGCCCTGGCGCATGAGAGCGACTGGCGCATCATCATCCCCGAGGCGCAGGAAAAGAGCGTGGTGATGACGCGATCGTTCACCTCGCAACTGCTGGCGCTCTATCTCGCCGCCGCTGCTGCCGCCCGGGACCGCGCGCTGATCGACCAGCTTGCCGCGCTGCCGGAGCACGCGGCCCGGCTCCTGAACGACGCGGCTCCCATGGCGCGCGCCGTCGGCGCCGATGCCTCCCTCGATCATCTCGTCTTTCTCGGCCAGGGCATTTTCTATGGCGCCGCCAACGAAGCCATGCTCAAGACCAAGGAAATGTCGCTGAGTTTTTCCGAAGCCTACCACACCCTGGAATACCGTCACGGTCCCATGAGCATTGCGGGCGCCGGCACGCTGATCACGTTCCTGATCAGTGACGCCGGCCGCGAGCAGGAACTGCGCGTGCTCGCCGATATGAAGAAACTCGGCGCCCGGACCTTGGTGCTGTGCGACGTGGCCGATGAACAGATTCGCCGCCACGCCGACCATCTCCTCGCGCTGGGCGTGGGTTTGCCGGAGGAGGCGCGCCTGCTGTTGTCCATGCCGCTGCTGCAGCTTCTCGCCTATCATCGCGCCGTTGGCAAGAACTTGAATCCCGATGCGCCGCGCCATCTCTCTCAGGTCGTCACGCTCTGAAGGCCAATTATGAAAAAACTCGACGTCGTGGTCGTCGGTGAGCTGAACGTGGATTTGATTTTGGATCAAATCCAGGGCTTTCCCGAGCTGGGCAAGGAAAAGATCGCGAGCGCGATGACCCTGACGCTCGGCAGCTCCTCGGCGATTTTTGCCAGTAATCTGTCGGCGCTGGGCGCACGCGTCGGATTCATCGGCAAGCTCGGTGAAGATGTTTTCGGCGATCTGGTGCTCGCCCGTCTCCGGAATCGCAACGTCGAGGTCGGGCAAATCATCAGCCAGCCGGCGTGCGGCACCGGCGCCACCGTGGCGATGAACTATGCGCACCAGCGTGCCATGCTGACCTACAAGGGCGCGATGGATGAGCTGCGCTTGGCGGATGTGAACTGGGATTATGTGCAGACGGCGCGTCACCTGCATCTTTCCTCTTATTTTCTCCAAGGCGGCTTGCGGCGCGAGTGCGCGCAACTGTTTCAGCGTGCCAGGGCCTTGGGCTTGTCCACTTCTCTCGACACCAACTGGGATCCCGAGGAACGGTGGGATCCGGAACTGTACGAAGTCTTTCCCCATGTCGATGTCTTTCTGCCGAACGAAGATGAAGCGCTGCTGATTGCCAAATGCCAAACCGTGGCGGCCGCCCTGGACAAGCTCGCCCAACACGTGAACACCGTCGTCATCAAACTGGGCAAGCACGGCGCGCTCGCCAAACGTGACGGCAAGCTCTACACCAGCGAGGGCTTCAATGTGACCGCGGTCGATGCCGTGGGCGCCGGCGACAGCTTCGACGCCGGATTCATTTTCCAGTGGCTGCAGGGCGGCGACGTCAGCCAATGTTTGCGCTTTGGCAATATGTGCGGCGCGCTGTCCGTCACCCAGGCGGGCGGAACCGCCGCCTTTCAGAATCGTGAACAAATCGCGCAGGATTTCGAGAACTATTTTGGATATACAGCAGAGCTGTTGAGGCCGTGATTATCGTCATGTGATCTTCATCCTGGGAGGTGCAATCCAGGGATGGCTGCCATGGAAAATCCGCTGAGGCAGGTGGTCGCGGAGCAAAAGCAGGGACGGGCGGTGGGCGTATGCTCCATATGCTCGGCCAATCGTTTTGTTCTGGAAGCCGCCATGGCGCTGGGTAAAACCGACCCGGCGGAATTGCTCATCGAGGCAACCTCGAACCAGGTGAATCAGTTCGGCGGCTATACCGGCATGACACCGCAGAACTTTGCCGACTTTGTCGAGGCCACCGCCCACCGGATGGAATTCCCCTATGCGCGGGTGATGCTCGGCGGCGACCATCTCGGGCCGAATCCCTGGCAGCACGAACGCGCCGCGGTCGCGATGGCCAAGGCGTGTGAGCTGGCGCGCGACTGCATTCGCGCCGGCTTCAGAAAGATTCATCTCGACACCAGCATGCCGTGCGCCGATGATCCGCCGGAGGCGCAGGGCGGCCTGCCGATGACCCTGGCCGTCGCGCGAGCCGCGCAGCTCGCCAAAGTCTGTGAAGCCACTTTTGCCGAACTCCCGCCGAATGCCATTGCCCCAGTCTATGTGATCGGCACCGAAGTGCCGCCGCCCGGCGGCGCCCAAGAGAAGTTTGCCCACGCCACGCCCACCGAAGTTCAACACGCCCGACAATCCATCGAAGCGACGCGCCAGGCTTTTTTCACCACTGGTCTGGCAGCAGCATGGCAGCGCGTCATTGCCGTGGTGGTGCAGCCGGGCGTCGAATTCGGCGAGCTTGCGCTCATGCCCTATCAGCGCTCTCCGGAAACCGCGGCGCTGAAGGAACTCATCGAGCACTACCCCACATTGGTATTCGAGGCGCACTCCACGGACTATCAAAGCCGGCCCGCCCTGCGCCATTTGGTGGAGGATCATTTTGCGATTCTGAAAGTGGGACCCTGGCTGACGCTGGCGTTTCGCGAGGCGATCTTTGCGCTGGAACACATCGAGCAGGAATGGCTGGCGGGACGCAAATCCGTGCAGCTTTCGCAGGTGCGCGCGGCGCTGGAGCGGGCGATGCTGGCCAAGCCGCAATACTGGCAGAGGCACTATCATGGCGACGAGAACGAGATTGCCTTTGCGCGGCGCTTCAGCTACAGCGATCGCATCAGATATTATTGGAACGAGCCGGAGGTGGCTGCGGCGCTGCACGTGTTGCTTGCGAACCTGAGTGAGTATCCTGCGCCGGCGACGTTGTTGAGCCAGTATCTCCCGGTGCAGGCCCAGGCGGTGCGTGAGGGCGGCCTCGGCAACACGCCGGCGGATTTGATTTATCACAAAATCCAGGAAGTCTTGGAAGTCTACGCGGAAGCCACCCGGCCGGGAAACCGCTCGCGCAACGGCGCGCACGGGCTGAATGGGAAGACATGATTGCCATGAATCACAGCAAAGCGGCAAAGGTGCGGATTCAGAACAAGCAGGCTAAGGAGAACAATCTGTGAAATCACGACTCTGGCTGATTTTTGCGCTGGTCACCACCACCTTCTGGGGATTGTGGGGCGCGTTGATCGAGCTTCCTGAGAAATCCGGTTTCCCGGCGACTCTGGGTTATTCGGTTTGGGCCTTGACCATGATCGTGCCGGCCCTGGTGGCGTTGCGCGTCATCAATTGGAAGTTGGATTATGACCGCCGTTCGATTCTGCTCGGCACACTGATCGGCTTGACCGGCGCCGGCGGCCAGTTGATTTTGTTTCAAGCGCTGCGCATGGGACCGGCGTACCTGGTGTTTCCGATCATTTCCCTGTCGCCGGTCGTGACGATTCTCCTCGCCTATGGCTTTTTGAAAGAGCGCGCCAACAAGATGGGATGGGCCGGCATCGCCCTGGCAATGATCGCCATGCCGCTGTTGTCCTATCAACCCCCGGGGAATTCCGGCGCCAGCGGCGTGCTGTGGGTGGTGCTGGCATTGCTGGTCTTTCTGGCCTGGGGCATTCAGGCGTACTTCATGAAACTCGCCAATGCAACGATGAAGGCGGAGAGCATTTTTTTCTACATGACGGTCACCGGCATCATTCTCATTCCATTTGCCTTGTGGATGACGGACTTCGCGCAGCCGATCAATTGGGGATTCCGCGGCCCGTATCTCGCCGCGATGATTCAGATTCTGAATTCCATCGGCGCGCTGTGCATCGTTTATGCCTTCCGCTATGGCAGGGCCATCATCGTCAGTCCTTTGACGAACGCGGTGGCGCCGGTGATCACGGTCGTTATTTCGCTGATCATCCATCGTGCCGTACCCAGCCGTTTTGTTTTGACCGGCATGGTGCTGGCGCTCCTCGCGACGCTTCTCATGTCCCTCGAGGAGGAGGCCAAGCCGGCCGGTGCAGCGACAGTTCACCCTGTAGCGTGATTCCTTTGCCATGCCGTTTGCGCAGAATGCCGCCCACCGGAGAACCAACCTGAGCCTGGGTTTGGTTTTCCTGTGGTCCACGCTGAGCTTCAGCCAGAATGCCGGTCCGCTCGCCGGCATCACCTCCGCGTCCGATTATTTGGTCTACTACGGCGGATGGAACGCGACCAAGATCCTGCAGGCGCAATATTTCGACCTGGTGATCCTTGACATTCGCTCGGGCATCACAGCGGCGCAGGTCGCCGACCTGCGCAACGGCCTCGATGATCGCAGCGGCACCGGCGACGATGTGATCGTTGTCGGCTATCTTTCCCTCGGCGAAGATGATGATGGCAAACACGTTGGCAACGGCAGCGGCCCGGTTTATTGGAATGCACAATCAGAGGTGCTCGTTTATCAGCAGCGCGGCGTCGCTTCGTGGTATGTCGATGATGCGGATCAGAATGGCAGCCCCGATCAGAATGGCGTGTGGGGAAGTTTCTATGTGAATGCCGGTGATTCGCTCTGGCAGAGATTCGTTCGCACCAAAGCTCATGGCGCCGATGACATCATCAACCGGTGGAAGTGTGACGGCCTGTTTCTCGATACCATCGACACGGCCTCGCCATGGGGGAAATATCATTGGACCGTGGCCGGGATGTCGCAGTGCCTCGCGAATCTGCGGCAATGGTATCCGCCGGCGGTGATCATCGGCAACCGCGGGCTGTTCTATTTCGATCCGGCGCAGGCGGCCTCTTACGCGCACACTATTCGGCCTTATGTGAATGCCATCATGTTCGAGTCTTACTATACAGAGTGGGATTGGAACACCAGTGCCGGCGGCGTGAGTCCGTATTTCGCCGACAACAAAAACTACTGGGCGCCACGCGTGAATGCGGCCGCGCACCAGCAAGACGGCTTCACGGTGCTCTGTCTCGATTATCTCAATCCGGCGCAAGCCGATTATCAACTCATGCTGGAGAATCAGAGGCATGAAGCCATCGACGTCCAGGGCTGGACGGATGCGGTATCGAGCATCATGCTGGAGGAGATGCGCTACGACATCTATCACCAGCATGTGCCGGATGTCAATCCGCCGACCTGGAGCAAGACGGTGGGTGTGCGGCAGGCGCGGGTGGAATCCGGTCACGTCGTGGTGCGGTGGAATCGTGCTGATGATCGTCATCAGCCGGTACAATACAATCTTTACCACGGCACCGCGTCGCCGCTTGATTTTGCCACGGCCACCCGGCTCGCGCATATCACGCCCGCAGCCGCCGTGAGCCATGATCTGCAATTCGCCGTTCCCGGACTGGTTGAGGCGGCAGAGTACTATTTCGCGATTCGCGCCGAAGATGCGCTGGGCAACGAGGAGGGCAACCGGGTCGAGCTTGGTGTCTGGTTTGGCGGGACGGCCGTGGCGGAGGTGGCCTTGACACCGCCGAGCTTTCATATGCATCAGAATTTCCCGAATCCCTTCCACCTGGGTACGCGCATCGAGCTGGAGGTGCCGGCGTGGCTCACGGAGGAAATCGTCTTGGAGATTTTTGATATGACCGGCCGGCTGGTGCAGGAATTACGACAGCCGGCTTCCGCGGCGAAGCGAGTGTCGTTTCACTGGAACGGCGAGACGCGTTTCGGCGGGCGCGCGCGCAGCGGAGTTTACTCCTGCCGCGCCCGCGCCGGCGCCTGGCAGGCCATGCACAAGATGATTTTGCGGCAGTGAAAATGGATGTCTAGAAAATGAAGAAACGACTACCCGATCTGGCGGCGTGCCTGCTCCTGCTGGTTGCGGCCAGGTCATCGCCGGCGCAAGAGCTGTCACCGCCGGGCGTTGCGTTCGCGATGCCCAGCCACAGCTCCGGCGCGCTCGCCTTCTTTGCGGACATTTGCCAATTCGAAGGCCGCGCCGGCACAACCGCCCTGGAAATCTCCTACGCCGTTGACCTGTCCCAATTCTCCTCGCACTCATCTCCAAGTCAACCCCTGGTACTCGATCTTGACCTCCTCCTGCGCTCAGCGCAGGGCGAGGTCCTCGTGGCGGCGCACGAGAAAAAGTCCATCGCTCTTGCGCGCGAGCAAGAGGGCGGGGTTTTCTCATTCCTCGATCTCAAGCGGTATGAGGTGGCGCCGGGCCCGGTCACGCTGCAGATGGCGCTGCGCGATTCGGCTTCCGGCCGGGAAGGAAGCTTGCGTCGGGAATTCGTGGTGCGCGATTTGAGCCGGGGATTCTCTCTCAGTGATCTCATGCTGTCGGCGCAACTTCAAAAAGCGCGGGGCAAAAGTGTTTTTGAAAAAGGCGGGCTGGTCGTGGTGCCGCTGCCGTCACGATCATTCTCGCTCGCCGATTCGTTGTCGCAGCTTTTTGTGTATTTCGAAATCAATCATCTGCAATATGCGCCGGCTGAGACTTCCTTCTATGGCATCCACTACGCAGTTCACGATGCGCACGGAAAGCGCGTGTTCACGAACACGCGGGCGCAGCTCCCCAAAGCCGGTGCCAACAGCTCGAGAATCGAAAAGATTCCGGTCGCCGGCCTGCCCCCGGGCCACTATCGCCTGTCCCTGCAGGTGATTGACCTGACAACCCAGCAAGCCTGCAGCGCGTCGGTGGATTTTGCCTGCACGTCCGGGCCTGAGACGGTGGCGAGGGTTCTCACCATGACCCCGGAGGACATGCAGAAATACTTCGATCAAATCAAATACGTGGCCAGCGAACGGGAGCGGGAAATCTACTGGCAGCTTTCCAACGACGGCAAGCAGAGTTTTCTGCTCGAATTTTGGAAAGCGAAGGATCCGACGCCCGGGACGCCGGAAAATGAATTCATGCTGGAACATTTCCGGCGCCTGGCCTATTGCCGGGAAAAGTTTTCCGGCGGCCTGAACTCTGACATGGCGAGGATCTATATCAAATACGGATCACCCATGGAGGTAAGCCGCGAAGCTTTCGATGCAAAGATCAACCGCCCGGTGGAGATTTGGACGTATGCGCTGGACGGCAGGAGGGAGTTTGTGTTTGTGGACCGCACCGGCGACGGCCATTATGTGCTGGTGCATTCCAATCACCCGGCGGAGTACAGCAATCCCAATTGGATGGAAGACTATGCCAACTGAACGCAAGAAACCAAAGCAACCTCTTACCAACTCAGGAGGCGGAAGATGAAACTCCACAGGTATGGGACCGCGATAGCGATTCTGTTGTCGCACGTCCTGCTGGTGGCGATGGCCGGTGACAGTTGGGCGGCCAACACCGGCAAAATCGCCGGACGCGTCATCGATCGTGAAACCTCGGAGCCTCTGGTCGGTGTCAATGTCGTGGTTGACGGCACCACCGCGGGAGCGGCCACTGATATGGGCGGCAATTACACCGTGCTCAATCTGCCGCCGGGCGTTTACAGTGTGCGCGCCTCCATCATCGGCTATGGGCAGGTCGTGCAGGAGAATGTGAAAGTCAGCATCAACCAGACCACCCCGTTGAATTTCGCCCTGTCACAGCAGTTACTCGAGGGCGAAACCGTGGTGGTGCAGGCCTCGCGGCCGGTGGTGCAAATGGACGTGTCCGCGAGTCAGCGTATCGTCACCGCCGAGGCGATTCAGAGCCGGCCGCTGGACAATTTTGAGGAAATTCTCAGCACCGAGATCGGCATCAGCCTGGCGGCCTCGACCGAAGGCTCGGGCCTGATCGTGCGCGGCGGCCAGCTCAATGAAACCGACATCGTGATCGACGGGCTTTCCACCCGCAACGAACGGACGCAGCAACCGATGACCAACCTCAGCCTCACCGCGATCCAGGAGGTTGAGATTCTGACCGGCGGCTTCAACGCCGAGTTCGGCGACATCCGCTCCGGCCTGGTCAATGTCATCACCAAAGAAGGAAATCTCGACCGCTATACCATCAGTTTTGACGGCAAGTTACGGCCGCCGGATCGCAAGCATTTTGGCCCCAGCCCATTCGGCATCGACGGGCCTTTCTGGCAGGTCTATGCCGGCGCCGAGGCCTTCACCGGCGTCACCCAAGACATGGTGAACAGCAAGGCGTACCCGTTCACGTTCATCGGCTGGAATGAAGTGGCGCGGCAGTTTCTGGCGGACACGGATCCGAGAAACGACTATACCCCGCAGGAGCTGCTCGAGATTTGGAAGTGGCAGCATCGCACCCGGGAATACGCCAACAAACCGGATTACATCGGTGATCTGTCGATCGGCGGCAAGGTACCCTTCTCCAACGTCGCCTTCCTGTTGTCGCAGCGTTATGAGAATCTGCAATTGGTCTATCCCTTCAGCCGCAACAATTCGATTGCCAGCACGACGTTGCTGAAGCTGACCAAGCGCCTGTCACCGTCGTTGAAGCTCAGCTTGAACAACACGTACATTCTCGTGCGGGGCGTCGACGGTTCGATCTATGATGACACCGTCGGCATGATCACCGGCACGCGGGAAGGCACGCAGTATGCGCGTGATGCGCACTTCTGGCGCTACATCTGGCACGATGCCAACTTCAATCCGATCGAAACCCGCCAATACCGCGGCGGCCTGGCGCTGAATCATTTGCTCAGCGGCAAGACCTTCTATGATTTGCGCCTGGAATTTACCGACTTCCGCACGCGGCAGGAACCCATCGCCCTGCGGGACACCGCGGGCGTCAAGCGCATCGGTGACACCTGGTATGATGAAGGCCCGTTCGGTTACGTGGGCAGTGCGCTGGGCGGCGGCATCACCGAGAAGTACGACATCCTCGGCGAGTTTCTCATGTCCGGCGGCGGGCGCGGCCAGGATCATTCCAAATACCGCGGCGTCAGCCTGAGCATGGATCTGGTCTCGCAGGTCAACCGGCACAACGAAGTGAAGCTGGGCGTCAAGTTCGAATACACCGACTTCCAAGAGCGGCGGGAAATCAACAACGGCGCCACCACCACGCCGGTGAGTGAAGCGCCCTGGCTCTGGTGGTATTACAATGAATCGCCCATCAAACTGGCGGGCTATGTGCAGGACAAGCTGGAATTCGAAGGCATGGTCGCCAACGTCGGCCTGCGCCTGGATTACTACAACACCCGCACCCAGGCCTTCAATCTGGATCCGGCGTTCATCTTCGCCAACAATCCCTACACGCTGGACTCCTACCGCGCCAACAACGGCAGCTTCGCGAACCTGACGACTTCAGAAGGTTCCTACAAGCTCTATTTCAGCCCGCGCATTGGCGTTTCCCACCCGATCAACACGGCGAGCAAGATCTTCTTCAACTACGGCCATTTTCTCCAGCCGCCGGTTGTCGATCAGCTCTTTCTGGTGCGGCCGAATGCCACCGGCCGGGGCGCCGATCTGCCGAACGTTGCCGCGGAATGGCCGCGCACCATCGCCTATGAAGCCGGCCTGGAGCAGGGCATCGGCACTGATTTTCTCATCCATCTCACCGGATACTACAAAGACGTTTCCGATCAATTGAGCCCGCAAAACATCGTGTCGCTCGACGGCGAAAACGACATCACCACCTATGCCAACAACAGCTACGCCGACATCCGCGGCCTCGAACTGAAGCTGGAGAAACGCTTCGGCGACTGGTGGTATGGCTGGACTTCGCTGGAGTATCTGACCAGCAGCGAAGGCCGCACCGGCTACCGTTATCTCTATGAAGACCGGCAACTGGCGAATCGCCAGCGCGAGACCGCCGCGCAGATCAAGCAGAAGGGTGTGCCCTCCGTAACCGCGAACCTCTCCTTCCGGACGCCGGCTGATTTCGGGCCCAAGGTTCTTGGCCACAAGCTGCTCGGCGACTGGCGCTTGAATGTGCTGCAAAACTGGTCGGACGGCGGCGAGTCTCTGCTGAATCCCGATGCGCCGCTCAAAGAGCAGATCTGGGTCAAGGTCGTCGACTATGCCAACACCGACCTCATGTTCGAGAAGCGTTTTGCGCTCGGCGCGAACCGTTTCGGCCTTTACATGCAGGTCAACAATTTGTTCGACAACAAGGGATTCCCCAATCCCTTCAATTGGAACAAGTACCTCGACTCCTTGCACTTTCCGCATGAAACCGGCTCCCAGAAGGGCAACGACAAGCTCGGTGAATGGGACAAACCCTACATCGACTTGGGTTGGAACACCTGGTCGCAATTCGTGAATCCGCGGGAATTCTACTTCGGCCTGCGGATCGAAATGTGAGCCGGGCCGCATGCGACTGCCAAGAAAGGTCGCGTCAAATGACCGCAACACAGTTGACATTCAAGATCTGGATGGAGGTACACTCATGTTGAAATTTTGCAGCCCTCCAAGGACGCATGCGTTCTGCGCATTCGGCGCGCTGCTGCTGGCCGCTCTCGTCTCGACCACGCTGCTCGCGCAAACCAGAACGCATAATCTGGGTGATTTCAAATTGCGCATCGAAGCCGGGGAGAACATCAACACCAATGACGTGCAGCCCACCGGCGAATGGCCGCAGGATCATTTTCGCTATGCGCATATCGTGTTTCACAACACCGGCCATGTGGTGGGCAGTTGGATCGATGCCAATGGCACGGTGCACAGCAAAGAGCAATTCATCGGCGGGCCGGTTTCCTACAATGCCGCCGCACCCTATGGCCTGCGGGAAGTGCGGCGCTATGAGCCTCCGGAGGTTTGGGTCTATGCCAACGGCGAGCTGCAACTGTCGTCGCGCCGATACAACGGCGAAGTCGATCCCGAGTTGCCGGCGGACCTGATGATCGAAAACCGCTACAAATCAGCTCCCGGGTTCGACGTGCTCAAGCGTTCCTACTCCTTCTCCAATCCCAATCACGATGACTATGTCATCTTCTACAACCGTTACCTGGTCACCTTCGATTGGGATCAGGATCCCGAACCCGAGACCAGCACCTCCCAGACCCTCGAAGACGTTTATTTCGTCGTCGGCTATTCCTTCCAGACCGCCGAGGGCACGTACATCACCTACTCGCGCTGGTATGAGGAAGGCAAGGACGATTGGGCAAGCTATGAGGATTACTCATCGCAGCTCGTGCCCGGCGGCCGGCAACTGGCGATATCCTACAGTTGGGACGGCGATCATCCGGACCTCACGGAATTCGAAACCGGCGGGCCGGCCTTCGATGACACCGGCGACCCGCGCTTTGCTATCGGTGAGGAAGGATCGACCGCCATGCCCTCGGGTGAATTCATTTCCAGCGCGTACTCGGGCTTTGCGGCGCTGCACGTCGATCGTTCCCCGCAGGATCGCAGCGACGATCCGGCCCAGCCGATTTCCATCATTGCCAACATGAGCATCTATAATGTGTGGGATTCGGATTTCCCGGGCTTTGCGACCGAGTGGGATTGGGCGGCTTCCGGCACCAAACAGACGGTGGAAGATCAGGCCGGCTGGCCGGATGACGCCGGCGCCCAGGAGGATGAGTATCCGTTCCAGGCGTTCGGGCCTTATGATCTGGCGCTGGGCGATTCCGTGGTCATTGTCTATGCCGTCGGCGTCAACGGCATTTCGCGGCAGCTTGCCATCGAGAAAGGCCTCGCATGGCGCGATTGGTACCGCGGCGTTGCCGGCGCCACCTTCGACGATGCTGCCAAGAACGAGCTGCTGGCTACCGGAAAAGATTCCCTCTTTCAAACGCTGGATCGCGCCCTGTGGGCGTGGAATCAGAATCTCAACATTCCTTCGCCGCTGCCGGCGCCTGACCTGACCGTGACCTCCGGGCCGAATCGCATCGAGTTGAGCTGGGAGGATCTCGCCACGGTCCCTGATTTCCAGACCGGCGTTCCGGATCTGCAGAGTTATCGCATCTACCGCAAGCGTGGGAATTTCCTGGTCGACGAAGACACCGAGCTGAACGCCGAGGGTACGCATCTGCTGTGGGAGCGCATCGCCGACGTGCCGGCGACCGAAACTTCGTACAGCGATGTCAACGTTGTGCGCGGCGAGGCCTATCATTATGCGGTCACCGCAGTGGACAACTCCGGCCTGGAAAGCTCGAAGTACGCCAATCGCTCCGAGCTGCCGGCCATCGCTTTCGAGCCGGGACGCGGCAGCTCCGAGGCCGTCAGGGTGGTGCCGAATCCGTTCCTGGCCGGCGCCGGCGATTTCAATTTCAGCGGCACGCGCGCCAACACCATTCTGTTTGTGAATCTTCCGGCTTACTGCACGCTCCGCATCTACACCGCGACCGGTGACTTGATCAAAGTCATCAAGCACGAGAGCGGCAGCGCTGACAATCAATGGGATCTCATTACCGAATCGAATCAGTACGTTGCCAGCGGCGTGTATCTGCTGCAGGTGACCAATGCCCGCAACGTCAACCAGGAGCCGATTTCGGGAAGCATTCACAAGTTTGTGGTGGTGCGGTAGCGCCGGAGGGCCGCCACGCCGTCCCACCGGCGGCGCCTTTCGCGAGCAAAAACTGAACATTGCAAATCGTGAGGCAAGACATGAAAGCGATACCAAAGACGACAACGCTCCTGCTGCTGCTGGCGCTGTGCGCAGTTTTGCCGGCGTCCGGCCAGGGCGTGGACAAGATCGCGCAGACCGGGATGAAGTGGCTGTCCATTCCGGTGGGCGCCAGGGCTGCGGCGCTCGGCAGCGCCTACACCGCGATGGCCACCGATGCCGGCGCGGCGTTCTGGAATCCTGCCGGTCTGGCACTGGCCGAAGGCCATCACGTTTTTCTCAATCAAACCCAGTGGATTGCGGACATCGATGTCAATGCCGCCTCGGCGACCTACGCGGCTGGTGATATCGGCACCTTTGGCGTGCACTTCATCACGGTGGATTGGGGAAATCTGTACGGCACGCGCTTCACCAGTGGCGCGGGATTGTATGAAGAGACCGGCACCTTCTCACCGGAGAGCTGGGTGCTCGGCGTCAGCTTTGCGCGGCGGGTGTCGAACAAATTCTCGTTTGGCGGCACGCTGAAATTTCTGCATGAAAACCTCGGCAACTCGCTGGAGGGATCCTTCGCCAGTCCGGAGAGATTCAACGCCCGGATGAATGTGATGGCGATCGATTTCGGGACCATCTTCTATACCGGCTATAAAGACCTGCGGATCGCCATGGCCATGCAGAACGTCTCGCAGGAAAAGGAGTACCGTTTCGAGGCCTTTCCGCTGCCGCTCAACTTCAAGTTCGGCGTCGCGATGAACCTGCTGCAACTGGTGCAGGAGGCCGCGAGCGACCAAAGCGTCACGGTCTCGGTGGATGCCATTCACCCGCGGGATTTTTCCGAACGGCTGCATTTCGGCGTGGAATACAGCTTCAAGAAGGCGTTTTTCCTGCGGACCGGCTACAAAACCAACTATGACGAAGAAGACGTGACGGTCGGCGGCGGCGCCAGGCTGACCATGGGCCAGACCGCCTTTGGCCTGGATTACAGCTATCTGGCGTTCGATAATTTCGACGCCGTTCACATGTTCTCCTTTGATTTTGAATTCTGATGGTTTATCAAAATAACTTCCCGTATAAACGTAGCCCCCGCCTCTTGTGGGCGGCTGTCGAAGGCATTGAATTCTTGTTTGTAACAGTGTCCCACAAGGGGACAGGACTACGAAGACCCACGGAGGAATTTGAATCATGAACGCCAGATTCACCCTGTATACACTTGTCACTGCCTGCGTCTTCTGCGGCCTGGCATGCGAGGCGCCGGAGAACGCAACCTTCGGGCCGGGGCGACCCGATCCGAACCCCACTGGGCTGCCCGCGGCGACGCTCACGGCAGTGGAGCCTACGGAGGGTTTTCTCCGGGACGTCATCACCCTCAGGGGCAGCGGCTTTAATACCACTCCGGAATTCAACCTGGTGCAGTTCGGCAACCGGACGGGCGTGGTGCTGGCCGCCAGCGCGACGGAATTGTCGGTGCGAACGCCGAATTTCTCGGATGCAACCGTGATGGTTCGGGTCGCCGTCAAGGGCTCGGAGCACTGGAGCAATGAAATGAACTTCACCTTCAAGCCGACCCTGACCGTCGTCGACGAAGAAATAAGCTGGCCCAAGGGCGTCGCCGTCGATGCCGGCGGCAATGTCTATGTCGGCTCGGGCAATGACGGCATCATCTTCAAGATCACGCCAGGTGGAGACAAATCGGAGTTTGCCCACACGACAGTGGATGGTTCCCTCCACTTCGGCCCCGGCGGCTATCTCTATGTGTGCGATCAGGGCGAGCACAAGATCACCCGTGTATCGCCGGATGGAGGCACCGTCGAAGATTACTTCCTGGGTGACTCGCTGGCGGTCGTCGATTTCGATTGGGACGCCAGCGGAAACCTGTATCTCGTAGCAAACGATGCCGGTGTGTTCCGTGCCGGCGCTTCGGGAGGCGTGACCCTGGTAGCCGAGCTGGGTTCGCCGAAGAGTTGCCGTGTTTTTCAGAGTCATCTTTTTGTGACGGACATTTGGGAAACCGGAAGCGTCTGGCGGTATGACATCACGGCGAGTGGCCTTGAGAACGGCGAGATTATTCATACTAACGAAGATTCTCCGCCGACCGGGTTGGAAGTGGACAACGAGGGAACCGTTTACGTCTCCGAAGCCTGGGATGTGCACATCCTGGCCATCAAGACCGACGGCTCCACCGAAATCCTGTACGATGGCGAACTGGCCACGCCGATGCGCTACTTGACGCTCCACAACAAGACGATGTACGCGGTGCATCCGGGTTGGGGTGATGTGGGAATCGTTTATGCCGCTTACATCGGCGTCGAGCAGGCGCCGCGCTACGGCCCGTGATCACCGCCGGAAGAATGGAATCGGACGGGCGCCGGTCATTTGCGCTGCAAGGCGCCCGGCCGCGCTCGTCCGATTTCGCTGATGCCACCGCTCCCCCAATTCATGAGTTCTTTATGAAACCGCATTTTCTGAGGCGACAAGGATTGTGGTGTTTGCTGCTGGGTCTCAGCACGATGGGATATGCGCAGAGCAAAGGGGGAAGATGGCAATTCGAAAACCTGGGATTGGACACCGCTGTCTGGGATGCGCGCGCGGACAACGGAACGCTGCAGCAGCAGGCAAGCTTCAGCGCGATGCCGCCAGTGCCGGAAGGCGGCGCCTATCTCTGGCTGGACAGCGCCAATGTGCACGACTATTTTCTGGTCGACGACAGCGACGATCTCGATTTCACCAACGAGAATATCGGCATCTCGGCTTGGATCTATCCCGTCCGTTTCGATAGAGTTCATTTCATCATCACCAAGGGTGATCAATTCCCCACACCCAAGACCACCAACTACTCGCTGCGCCTCGCGGACGGCAGAAAACTGGAATTCCTCATCCGCGATGCCAACGACCGCGCGCAACGCGTGACCTCCAGCTTCACGATTCCGCTGCAGCAATGGACCTTCGTTGCAGCGTTCTACGACTTCAACGCTCGCAAGGTTTACCTTTGGAATAACCCGAGGCAGGCGGTCGATACGCTGAATTTCAACCAGGCAATTTTTGCGAATGACGACCCGCTCGCCATTGGCACGTGGTTCCGGAGCGATCCGGCAGCGCCCAGCATCAACGATTTTGATGGGCGGATTGATGATGTGCGCCTCAGCGGCCGCCTCGCGGATATTCTGCCCCAGCCAACCGCAGTGGCCGAGGGCAGCATCGCCGCGGCGGCCACCGTACCGAGCACGCTGCAGGTTTTTCCCAATCCGGTGTTCGCAGCCGGCGAAGGGAATGACGGCATGGTGCAATTCACCTCGAATCTCGAATCGATCACTGCCATCGCGGTCTATAATGTCCTTGGTCAAACTGTTTTTTCGGCATCGCACAAGGCTGCCGTCCAGCCATTTCGCTTTATGTGGAACCTGCGAAACGAACAGGGCGAATTCTTGCAGACCGGAATCTACTGGGTGCGCATTACCAACGGGCGCAATCTCCTGACGAAGAAGTTTTATGTCATCAGATAAGCGGGTGGCATTTGCAGCTCACCTGCCCGTACGTGCTTGCATGCATACCTCATTAATCTTGAAATAAGAACGGAGCTCCATGTCTCCTCCTCCCATCACCATCGCCTGCAAGAAGCTTGATATCGTTATGCCCTCACGAAAAACCATCAGCGCGATGGCAACCGGTTGAGTTGCCATCTCTTTCTCGGAGAAAAATGAAAACGCAAATCTTGAAATCAGTGGTGCCGCTGTGTCTTATTGCGGCAATTTTGATGATACTTGAACCAACGCAAAGCGCCGCGCAAACACCTCCTGACAAGTTGCTGCTCAAGGACTACCGCCCGCAGTCGATCTACAAAACCCCGCGCACGCTCATTGCCAAAGCCAAATATCCGGTCATTGACATGCACTCGCATGCCTATGCCAGCGGCCCCGCGGAAATTGCGCAATGGGTGAAATTCATGGACGAGGTCGGCATCGCGAAAACCATGATTCTGACCGCAGCCAGCGGCGCGAAATTCGATTCGATCTATGCGCTCTATGCGAAATATCCGGAGCGTTTCGCGGTCTGGTGCGGCTTCGATTACACCGGCTACGACAAACCCGGCTTTGGGCCGGCAGCGGTGGCTGAGCTGGAACGCTGCGTGAAAGCCGGCGCGGCCGGCGTGGGCGAAATGGGCGACAAGGGCAAGGGCCTGTTCTATGAGCATCCCACCAAGGCCTGGGGCATGCACCTCGACGATCCGCGCATGGATCCGTTGCTTGAAAAGTGCGCGGACTTGAAGATTCCCATCAGCATTCACGTTGCCGATCCGATCTGGATGTACCAGCCGATGGACTCCACCAACGACGGCTTGATGAACGCGATGGAGTGGCGCCTCGACAATCAAAAAGATATCGTCGGCCATGCCGGCATGATCGACATCCTCGAACGCGCCGTCAAACGCCATCCGCGTACGACGTTCATCGCCGTGCATTTTGCCAATCTGAGTTACGATCTCACGAAAATGGGCGAACTGTTGGACAAGTATCCCAATCTCTACGCCGACAACGCCGCGCGTTATGCTGAGACCGCGCCCATCCCGCGCTTTGTTGCCAGTTTCTATGAAAAATATCAGGACCGGCTGGTCTATGGCACCGACATGGGCTTTGACCCGGAGATGTACCGGATCACCTTTCGCATTCTCGAAAGCACCGATGAGCATTTTTATGAAACCAACCAGTTCGGTTATCACTGGGCGCTGAATGGCTTCGGGCTCAGTGATCAAGTTTTGAAGAAAGTCTATCGGGACAATGCGCTGCAGATCTTGAATCGTCGATCTGGAAAATAACCGGACACCGGTAGTATAATCACAGGAATTTCCCCATGAACAAACGACGCTCTCTTGCGGCGCTGTTGTTTTTGCCGCTTCTGATCTCGTGCGACGGCGGCCATTTCACCATCGCTGATTTTCAGCGCGTGACGAAAATCGATGCGCACGTTCATCTCAATGCCGGCAACGCTGCGTTTGTCGAAGCGGCGCAGGCGGACAATTTCCGCTTGTTGACGATCAATGTCGATTATCCCGATTTCCCGCCGGTGGCAGAGCAGCAGCGCCTCGCTTTGACACATCAGCAAGCGCATCCGGCACAGGTGGCTTTTGCAGGAACCTTCTTGATGCAGGGATGGGATGAGCCGGGCTGGCAGCAGGGCGCGCTCCGCCAACTGGACGAGGCCATTGCCGCCGGCGCCGTGGCCGTCAAAGTCTGGAAGAATATCGGCATGGAATTTCGTGACCAGAGCGGCGCGCTGGTGATGATCGACAATCCGCGTTTTGATCCGATCTTTCAGCATCTCCTCCAGAGAAATGTCGTGCTCGTCGGCCATCAGGGTGAGCCGAAAAACTGCTGGCTGCCGATCGAGGAGATGACCGTCAACAACGACAAGGGCTACTTCAAAGCGCATCCGCAGTATCACATGTACCTGCATCCCGAGTTTCCATCCTACGAAGAGCAAATGAGCGCACGCGATCGCATGCTCGAAAGGAATCGCAATTTGAAGTTCATGGGCGCCCATTTGGCGAGTCTCGAATGGAGCGTCGATGAGCTGGCGAAATTTCTCGACCGTTTTCCGCAGGCGGTGGTCGATATGGCCGCGCGCATGGGCCAGGTGCAGTATCAATCCAGCCGCGACCGCGAGAAAGTGCGCCGCTTCCTCATCAAATATCAGGATCGGATTCTCTATGCCACGGACATGACGCAGGCGCCGGAGGCGAAGCCGGAGGAATTCAAGAAAGAAATCCATGCCAAATGGCTGGCGGATTGGAAATATCTCAACACCGACTCCACCATGACGGTGCCGGAGCTGGACCAGCCATTTCAGGGGGTAGCTTTGCCGAAAAGTGTTGTCGAAAAGATCTATCACCGCAATGCTGAAAGAATCTTCCCAACCGCTTGGCAGCAGTGATGCGGCAAACGGCAGGAGTTGATTTGTTCATAACCGGAGAACAAGTATGCGAAACCCAATGAAATCGACCGAAATCGCCTGGCTGGCGGGCATGCTCATTTTGGCAGTCTGGGTTGCCGCCTGCAGTACGCAGAAATCAGCAACCGTGGACGGTAAGAACATCCGGATTGTGTTTGATGGCAAGCTGCACAGCAAAGTTGTGGCAAAACTGGACGGCCGCGCCGTCGAAGTTGGAGACTTTTCACCCAGCGAATTCGTCGTCATTGCCGGAAATGAGGTGAAGGATTTTGCTTTCGCAGGGCAACGGCGGGAAAACCTCGATGACGCCATTGGCAAAGGAACGAAACATCTCATCACGGGCAGCAATGCGGCACTGCGCAAGGAAGTTGCCGTTTCGCTTTATGATGATTTCCCGAGCATTGCGGTGTGCCAGGTTTCTTACACCAACACTGGCGATGCGGAGGTTGTCATCGACGGCTGGACGAACAATCATTACACGGTTTCTGCGACGGAGGCAGGCGAGCCGCGTTTCTGGTCTTATCAAAGCGGATCTTATGAATCCCGTGCGGACTGGGTGTTGCCACTCAAAGCGGGTTTCTCACAAGAAAATTTCATGGGCATGAACGCCTCCGACTACGGCGGCGGCACGCCGGTGGTCGATGTTTGGAATCGCAAGGTCGGTATTGGCGTCGGCCATCTCGCCATGGTGCCGAAATTGGTTTCGTTGCCGGTGAACATGATGGACTCCACCACCGCGTCGTTGAGCGTCCAATTCAAAATGAAGATGACGCTCACGCCCGGCGAATCGCTTGTCACGCTGCCGACCTTTGTGGCCGTTCACCGCGGTGATTATTTTCAAACCCTGGTGGACTATCGCCGGCTGATGATCAAGAAGGGTATTGCGTTTCATGAGCCGCCGGCCTCGACCTATGAGCCGGAATGGTGCGCCTGGGGTTATGAGCGCAAGTTCACCATCGATCAAGTCGTGAACACGCTGCCGATGGCAAAGAAGCTCGGTTATCAGTGGGCGACGCTCGATGACGGCTGGCAAACCGCGGAGGGCGATTGGTATCTCGACCCAAAGAAATTCCCGCACGGCGATGCCGACATGATCGATTTTGTGAGACGCATCAATGCCCAAGGTTTGAAATCGAAACTGTGGTGGGCACCGTTGGCGGTCGATCCCGGCACGGATCTGATCAAGCAGCATCCCGAGTATCTGTTGCTGAACGAAAACGGCTCCCGGCAAGACATCAGTTGGTGGGATGCCTACTATTTGTGCCCCGCGTATCCGCCGGTGCAGGAGTACACCAAAAACCTCGTCAAGACCTTCATGCAGACCTGGGGATTCGAAGGTTTGAAGATCGATGGGCAACACTTGAACGGTGCCCCGCCGTGTTACAACCCGGCGCATCAGCACGCCGATCCCGAAGAGTCCGTCGAGAAAATGCCGGAGTTTTTCAAGGTGATCTATGAAACTGCAATAAGCATTCATCCCAATGCCGTCGTGCAGATTTGCCCGTGCGGCACGGCGTTTTCGTTTTTCACCATGCCTTATATGAATCAATCGGTATCTTCGGATCCCGAAAGCTCCTGGCAGATTCGCTTGAAGGGCAAGACCCTCAAGGCGTTGATGGGACCCAACGCGGCCTATTACGGCGATCATGTCGAGCTGAGCGATGGCCGCGATGACTTTGCCACCACGGTCGGCATCGGCGGCATCATCGGCACGAAGTTCACCTGGCCAGTCGGCGCCAAGCAGGATTCCAAAGTCGACCTGACGCCCGAGCATGAGCCGGTGTGGGCCAAATGGTCGGAAGCATATCACGCGAAAATGTTGCCCGCCGGCACTTATCTCGGCAGCTTGTACGATATCGGCTTTGACAAACCCGAGGCCCATGCGATTCAAAAAGAAGGCAAGATGTATTATGCCTTCTATGCGAACGAATGGAATGGCGAGGTGGAACTTCGCGGTCTCGAGGCACGCAGCTATCGCGTGCTTGATTATGTCAATCAAAAAGATTACGGCAGCGTGAGCGGACCGGCGGCAAAACTTGCGGTGCAATTTAGCCGGAATTTGTTGCTCGAAGCGGTTCCCGAATAATTGGGCCGAAGGCTGGCATGTTGAGATCATTTGGTGAGAGGCGACTATGGCCAAATTTCTGAAATGGACTCTGATCCCTGCGGTTTTTCTTTTTGCGCTGCCGCTGCAGGGACAGCAAAAGGACATCAATGGTTATTTTCCGTCATGGAAATGGCAAAAGAATCGCGAGCGTCTCGACCATCGCTTGATACCCTATCAGAAGTTGACCATCGTCACCTATGCGTTTTTCTATCCACTGGAAAGCGGCGAAATCGTTGGGATGGATCCGGTGGCCGACAGCTATCTTCTTAAAGGCGAAATGGACTCGCTCTCCGGTAACCTCAAGCCAAATAGTTCAATGGTCGCCCTCGCGCATCGCCACGGCGCCAAGATGGTTCTCTCGATTGGTGGCTGGGAGAATTCGAATAAATTCCCGCAGGTCGCTGCCGATCCTTTGAAGCGCGCCAACTTTGCGCAAAGCTGTATCAGGCAAATTACTGACTATGGTTTTGATGGCATCGATGTCGATTGGGAATTTCCAGGTTACGTCCGGCATAAGGGCACACCCGAGGATAAACAGAATTTTACTTTGTTGCTGCAAACCGTGAGAGACAGTCTCCAAGCGCTTGGAAAAAGAACCGGCAAATATTATCTGCTCTCGGCCTCCCTGCCCGCAGCCGCCAGCCATCTGCCCGATATCGAGGTTCAAAAGATCACCGCTATTTTGGATCGTCTCAACCTTATGACTTACGATCTTTTTGGACCGTGGGGCAAGCTCAGCAATCATAACTCCGCGCTCTTCGGCCCGGCGCAGGGCGATTCCGCCCGCTGTGTGGACGGCGCCTTCAAGCTTTATCACAACGAGCATCAAGTACCCGCTGAGAAAATCAACCTGGGCGTTGCTTTTTACGGGCATGCCTACGCCAATTGCACGCAAATCTATACCGAGCATGGCGGCGCAGACACCAAACTCTTTCCGGCGGATGATGGAATACCCTACGCCCTGATCGCTGAGCGCCTCGATCGGTTCAAACGCTTGTGGGACAACAAAGCGCAAGCGCCTTACCTGGTGAGCGAATCGCAAAGAATTCTCGTTTCGTTCGACGACGAGGAATCGGTCGGCCGCAAAGCGGATTATGTGAAGGAAAAAAACGCTGCCGGCCTGATTGTTTGGACATTGCAGGGGGATCGTTTGAAAGATGGGCGGACGCCATTGCTCGATGCGATCTATGGCAGATTTATCGCTCGTTGAAGATTCCAACTGAGGATCGGCGATCAAATAACTTTCCCGATCTCCAACCGCGAATAGACGCGAATCATCGCGAATTAAAAAGCATTAGCGGCCGTTCGCGTTGATTAGCGGTTTAAAGAAAATGAGTAAGTTATTTAAATGACTATCCTGAGAAACATGACAAGGTGATATTTCATGAAACGACGAACTTTCCTGCAAACCGCCGGCGCGGCGGCGCTGGCCGCCGGAGTCGGCGCGAAAAAAGCCGGCGCTTACATCCCGGCGCACAATTGGGATCGCTATGATTTCGGCTCCGGTCCCGAAGTGAGAGATCGTCTTTATCAGGGGCCTTTTCCACAATATGCCCCCGAAGAGTTCTTGCCCGGCAGCGAAGTGGTAATGACCACAACGCCATCAAAAGATATTGTGCCGAATTTCGGCATGGGACTGACGGTGTACATTTCCGGCGATTACTGGCCGCCGCGCACTCAAGGCGATTCGATCGAGAAATATTGTGAGGATTTGATCAAAATTCCCTTTGCGCAGAAAATCTACATCCGCCTGAATTGGCGCGATGTACAGAAGCAGCCCGGCAAACTGGATTTCCCCGAAGGTTGGAAGATTACTTTCGACCTTGCCCGACGTTACAACAAGCGCGTCGGGTTCCGCATTATGCTGGAGAATCCGGATTTCCCCGAGCCGGGGATGCCTGAGTTCTTGATGAACAAAGTTCCTTATGTGAAACTCAAAGGCGAATGGAAGGGCAATCCACAAAATCCGCGCTACCAGAAAGAACACTGCATGCCGCGTTATGATTATCCCGATTATCTGGCGGCGTTCCGTGAGCTGAATGCTCTGCTCGCCGACGAGTTGAACGGTAATCCGCTAGTGGAATACGTGGACACGTTCATGTACGGCTTCTGGGGCGAAGGCCATTCCTGGCCGTTCGACGGCAATCCCTTTCCCGATAACAAGATCGCCGAAGAGACGTTCGTCAAAATGTTCGAGATGCAATTGGAGGCATGGACCAAAACTCCGCTGGTCACCAACACCCAGCCGGATTTCAGTCTGGTCGGCAATTCCGAGTTGCTAGATCGCACCATTCGCACGCACAACTGGATTCGCACCGACACCATCTTCATCGAGAATGAGCAGATCGAAGCGTTGAGCAACCGGCCGCCCTGGGTTGCGGCCATCAGCGAAGTCGGCATGACCACGGCCGATCCCGAGGCCTTGATGATCGACGAAGGGGTAACGCGCACCGATAACATCATTGCCCATGTGATGGACATTGGCGCGAATTACTGGTCGCTGTGGCATTGGCACAACATCGCGCCGAAGCACATTCTAGATTATTACGCAAAATATCCGGAGTACATCGATGAGATCGCGCGCCGGGTGGGTTATCGCGTCCGGCCCTCGTGGATCTGGCATTTCGAAAAAGAAGGTTATCCGGGATTGGTGATCGGCTTTGTCAACAATGGCATTGCCTGCGTGCCGGGTGTGTTGCGCGTTACGGCCTTCAACGACGACGGCAAAGTTCAGGTCAGCGGCTGTCTCGATTCAGGCTATCCGATGACGCGCGGCGTGCGCCAGGCCATGCTGGTGCTGCCCAAAGGCACGGACTGGAAAGGCTTGAAACTGAAGGGTGAGCTTGAAGTCAAAGGCGTGCGGTATCCGCTGCGCTGGGCATGCCATCAGAAGCTCAATGACGATGGCAGCCTGACGCTCCGACCGACCAAAGGGGTGTGAGATGAAGGTGATGAAACCGGTGTTCGACAGGATTGCAGTTGTGGTTGTGTTGCTTTGTTCATGCAATCTTCTGAAGGCGCAAGAGATCGGTACCTCGGCGTCGGGCAAAAATGGGATCGTTGCTGCCGGCAAAAAAGAGGCGGTGGCAGCGGGAACCGCCATCCTGAAAGCCGGCGGCAATGCGGCAGATGCCGCGGTCGCGACGTTGTTGGTGCTCAGCGTCAAACACATCGGCGCTTTTTGCATCGGCGGGGAAGTGCCGCTGATGATTTATGATGCAAAGAAGCGCGAAGTGAAAGTGCTCGCCGGCCAGGGTGCTGCGCCGAAAGATTCGCTGGCGATGGCGTGGTACTACAAGAATGGCATCCCCGGGGACGATATGCGCGCCGCGGCGGTGCCCGCGGTCATTGATCTGTGCGTGACCGCATTGAGCCGTTACGGCACCATGTCCTTCGAACAAGTTGCGACGCCGGCGCTCGCCCTGCTCGAGGCCGGCGGCCCCAACTGGTATCGCGACACCGGCAGCGGCGACACCCTCGACGGCCTCAGCGGCAAGAAAATCGACATTCATCTCTTGAGTGCAGACACCGGCGGCAGAAGCTGGTATGCGGATCTCGCCAAGACGCTGCGCAAGCTTGGTGATGCCGAACGGAACACCACCGGAACGCGGGAAGCGAAATTGAAAGCCGTCGCCGATCGTTTCTATCGTGGTGACATCGCCGATGAGTTGGTTGAATGGTACATTGCATGCGGCGGGTTCTTGCGCAAGCGCGATCTTGCCGAGCATGTGACGCGCGTCGAAGATCCGGTGATGATCACCTACCGCGACTATACCATTCTCAAATGCGATACTTGGACGCAGGGTCCCTACCTCAGCCAGGCGCTGCGGCTGCTTGAAGGCTTCGACCTCAAGCGCATGGGATTTCTTACCGCCGACTACATCCACGTTGTCACCGAAGCCATGAAGCTGGCGCTGGCCGATCGCGATGAGTACTATGGCGACCCGCTGTTTTCAGAAGTTCCCCTGAAAGCCCTGCTTTCTGATGAATACACCAAACTGCGCCGGCAGCTCATTGGCATGAACCAGGCCTCACGCGAGCTGCGTCCCGGCGATCCGATGAATATGCAAGCTCTCCTGCAACGAAAGCCGCGAACATTTCCAGCTTCTGGCGGCACGACCACGTGTGTGGTTGTCGATCGCTGGGGAAGTGTAGTTGCTGCTACGCCCAGCGGCTTGAGCAGCACCGAAGGCTCGGGCGGATCGACGGGCGTGACCCACGGCACACGTTTGGTGATTTTCAATACGTGGCCGGATCATCCCAACCGCATCGAACCCGGCAAACGCCCGCGTACGACACTGACGCCGACGCTGGTGCTCAAGAACGGCAAGCCGGTGATGGCGATCAGCGTTGCCGGCGGGGACATGCAGGATCAGGCGGCGCTGCAGCTCATTCTCGATCATGTCGATTTCCAAATGAGCCTCGAGGAAGCGATGTCCGCGCCGCGCTTTTCGACCGATCATTTCATCGGCTCGTTCGGCCAGGACAAGCCCAGACTCGGAAGCTTGAGTCTTAATCAGCGCATAGACGAAGAGGTTGGAAAGGAACTCGAGCGGCGCGGACATACGGTCAAGACCACCCGATCCAACATCGGCGGGGTTGCCATGTTGCTGATTGATCCGAAGAGCGGCATGTGCCAGGGCCAAGGCGCCGCTGCCGGCGGACTTGAGTGAGAGGTGAGGGAGAGCAATATGTTGAAGGGCCTAGTACAATTCATTACTTCTATGATGGCGCTGGTGGCACTGATTCCCGCTGCTGCGCAGACACAAGATGCACCCACGCGTCTTATAGACGACATTCGTGCTCATCGTTCCGGCATTGCGGTGTGGTGGACCGGCCACAACGGCTGGCTCATCAAAGCGGACGGGGTGCTCATTGGAACCGATTTGTGCCTGGAGCAATCCGATCGCGCCATTCCCTCGCCGGTGTCTGCCACAGAATTGGCGAGCGAGCTGGATGTTTCGTTCATCACCCACGAGCACGGCGATCATTTTGAACGGGAAACCTCGAAAATCCTTGCGGAAAAATCCGACTGCATGTTTGTGCTCCCGCGGAATTGTGTGCAGATCGCGCAAGAGGAGACAGCCATCCCCGCGTCTCGGCTCATCGTCGCCACTCCCGGTCAGCCGTTTGCGGCCAGAGGCGTGCAGGTCAAACCGTTGCGGGCGATTCATGGCAATCCGAAGTTCGCGATTTTTGCGGAGGCCAATCTCGAAGACTGCGGTTATTTGATCATGCTCGGCGGCAAGCGTTTTTTGCAGCCCGGCGATTCGGTGTTGTTGGAGGATCATCTTTTCCTCGACCATGTCGACGTGCTGTTCTTCTCGCCGACGGAACACAACATGCACATCGACCGCTCGGTGATTCTCATCAACGAGCTGGAACCGGACTACATTCTTCCGCAGCATCGTGATACGTTCAAAGTCACGCCGGAGAATCGCTATTGGACGAGCGCTTATCCTTATGAAGTAAAACTGCTGCTTTCCAAGCCGCTGCAAGAACGCTATCACATTTTGGCGATGGGAGAAAAGATCATCATCCGCTGAGCCGGTTCATTCCCTGTGTTGCCAAAGAACAGGAATCGTAGCCTTGCCCCCCTGCGGGCACTGTTGCAATCGTGAGTTTATTGGCTTCGATAGCCGCCCATCTCGTCCCGCTTCCGTGAAAACAATGAGACGAGGCGGGGCAAGGGGCGGGGACTACAACCTGTTCATCCGACTAAAAACCGCTGTAGATTTGGTGATTTTCGAAGAGATCATCAGTATCGATTTGGAGAAAAAGTCTATGCAAAAGCCACTGCTACAAATCGCCATGGCGGGTTTGTTTTTGATCGCAACCTCGTGCAGCAGTCCCAAGCCGCAAACACAACAACCGCAACAGAATTGGACGCACTTTGTCCGCATCGCCGGACACGGCTTGAATCTCAACAACGTCGATAACATCATCAAGAGCGCCACGGAGACCCACGTCTTCGGTATCGAAACCGACAATGATATTCCCGGCCGCTACGAGAGTTTTCTTGATCCCACCGAAAAGCTGCAAGCAATCAAGGCCATGGCGGACAAGGCGCACGCCATCGGTAACCATGCCTTTGTCTACATTGCCGGACTCGAATGCATCACCGCGAATGCCGACGAAACCGAGCGCACCTTTTTCAAGGAGCATCCCGACTGGGTGCAGCGCAAGCTGAGCGGCGAGCCGGCGATCTTCGGCGGCGGCACTGCGTTTTGGATCGATGAGGGCGACGAAGACGTGTGGATCAGTCCTTATGCGCAAGAGTGGCGTACGATCTACATGGAACGTGTGCGCCAAATCGCGGCCACCGGCATCGACGGCATCTTTGTAGACATTCCCTACTGGATGACGCATTTCGACGGCTGGGAAGATTCCTGGGCCAGCTTCGATGACTACACCGTTGCCGCATTCAAGGCCAAAACCGGTTTGAATGCCAAAACCGATTTGAAGCTGGGAAACTTCAGCGATGCCAACTTCCTTCGCTGGATCGACTTTCGCATCGCGACGCTGACCGCATTCATGCAGGAGATCGCTGACAATGTCAAAGCCGTCAATCCGAAGTGCATGACCATCGCCGAGATCTATCCGGGCATCGAGGAGAGCGCGGTGCGCGTCGGCGCCGATGTCTATGACATGTATCCCGTCGTCGATGTGATCGCCCATGAGTATAGCGGCGGTGGCGGCAATGCTGCTTCGAAGAATCCGCTGAATTGGTTTTCTTATCTCAGCGGCATGTATTCCTTCCGCGCCTTTGCCGGCGGCAAGGCTTCCTGGATGCTAACCTACTCGTGGGATGGCGAGGAAAAAATCAATCCCGCCGAGGCGATGAAGAATCTGGCGCTGGCGAATGTGATGGCCGGCACCAATTGCTGGGATGCGCGCGGCCACGTGATGTCCGGCTCGAACGACATGGCGGCGCGCACGGAGATTTTCAAGTGGATCGCCGAGCATGAAAAGACCTTCTATCTCCCGCGGCAGCCGATCAAACCCATTGGCGTTTATTTCTCCCCGCAGACCCGCAACTATTTTGCCGATGACTTCATGGCGTCCTACAAAGGCATCATGTATTTGCTGCTGCAGGCGCATCTCGAGTTTCAAATCGTTACGCCGCGAGACCGCCAGAATTTCGCAGGTGAAGTGTTGCTTGTCCCTGATGCCAAATGTTTGAGCAAGGATGAACTGAGTTATTTCGAGCAGTATGTCAAATCGGGCAAAACGTTGATCATCACCGGCGAAACCGGCAAGTGTGATGACACCGGACTGCTGCTGGCGTCGAATCCGTTGCACGAGTTGTTCGGCATCACCGACGCGACCCAACCCGTGAGTCTCAACCGGCCAATGAAAGTCAGCTTCACGCCGCAGTGTCCGGGCAAGGCCTATGCCGAGATTTTGAAAAGCGAATTCAATGACTTTGCCGTGAGTGGCGATTATCAAACCGCCCAATTCCAGCAGCAGCAAGCCAGTTTTGTCGGCGAGTTGACTGACGTGCACGGCTACCAACCGGCGGTTGCCGTCGAGGCCTCGCCGTTTGTCTCCGCGCAAATCGCCAAGGTGGATGGCAAACCGCACGTGTTCCTTGCGAATTTCAAAGGCCTGAAGGGCGATGAAAACGCCGTGCAGACACCGGAGCAAAATGTCAAAATCACTTTTCCGGCAAAGCAGAATTCCAAAATATTTGCATTGCCATTCATGGGAGCGACTCAGGAAATTGCCGGCGAATGGCGCGACGGCCAGATGACTTGCGTGATCCCACAAATCGACAAAGGCATGGTGGTGTGGTGCGAATGAGTCGTGGCTGGACGGCGATGGGCAGAATGCGAACTGCGAAGATGATGCAGCCTCGAAGGCTGATGGCACTTTTGCTGGCGGGCTGGCTTGGCAACGCCGCCGGCCAGGAACGCGAGCTTGGCCGTATCGTGCTCAGTGAGCCGGCCGGCTTGCCGCGAATGGAGGAATACGTCGAAGTCAGTCTGCAAGCGTCTGTTGATGAAATCTCCATTCCAGGCGACATGGTTTATGCGATCGCAGAAAACAGCGGCAAGAAAATCGAATGCCAGATTTTTCAGAAACGGATTTTGCCTGCCGAGAAGCAGGTGTTGTTCTCGCTCATCTTTCCGGTTTCATTGCAGCCTCACGAGCGCCGCGTGTTGCATCTCAAAACCGGACTGCCGAATGTTGCGCAGACGAATCCCGCCACTGATCTCCAAGCCCATGGCGATGCACTTGAACTGCGCGTGGAGAATGAATTCTTCATTGCCGACTTGACCTCGTCCACCTCCTCGGAAGGCAAGAGCCATCGCTCCGGACAATTGCGCGAGTTGTTCATCAAGAGCGGCTTGAACCAACTGCTGTCACGCCGCGAAAACCGCATGCACTGGGCGCCCAATTTTCAGCGGGCCGGAGCGGAAGAATACAGCACGATCGCAGGGTGGGAATCGCCGCGCCTGGCAACGCTGGAGCAGGGGCCATACCTGATTCAAATGCAACGGCAGGACGTTGCTCCCGGCCATCCAGAGATTTTGCTGTCCGCGACATACAAATTCTATGCACACCAGCCCTATTTCAAGTTTGTCTCGACCATGGCAATCAGCCGTGAGATTAGCCTGGTATTGCTGCGCAATGACGAGATGACCATGGACAGCCTGTTCACGCATGTCGCTTTTCAACGTCCGGGCGGAGAGGTTTTCGAGTTGCCGCTGGCGGAACGGTACGCCGTGCTTGAGCAGCAGCCGATTGAACACGACGCACCGTGGCTTTGTTTTTATCATCGTGAGAAAGACTATGCCTTCGGAAGCATCAGGCTGCGGGAGGATAATACAAACAGTTTTGGTTCGCCCTCGCCAACTTCTGAGCCGCATACGAGAATCAGCGATGGCGCCAACGGCGGGAAGTATTGGAACCGGCGGTTGGTCAGTGAGCGGGCGACGATCCTTCCCAAAGGCAGTCGCTACGCTGAAGAAAATGCGTACCTGGTTTTCAAAATCGAAAACGGTGATCGTTTAGCCGCCATCAAATATTGGGCTGAGCGATTGCGGAATCCCATTCGAGCGAATTGAGAACGTGAAGCGATTTCTCCTTGTGACAGGTTTTCTGTTGCTGCTTTCAGCGGCATCCGCTCAGGACCGCGAGTTGGCTCGCATTGTTTTGACCGAGCCAATCGGCCTGGCGCGCAGCCGCGAGTATGTGAAACTGTCGCTGCAAGCCGAAGCCGGGGCGTTGGCAGATTCGCATGCCGCATTGCTGGCAATCGATGCCGCGACGCAGCGTGCCATCCCGTGTCAGGTTTTCAACCAGCAGCTCTCGGCCAATGGCGAAGCAGTGCTCTTTTCCGTCATTTTTCCGGTCACGCTGCAGGCTGGAGAGACCAAAATTCTGTCGCTGGGAACAAGTCGCGAGAGCGGCTCGCGTTCCCAGCCCGTCACCGACCTGTTGCTGGAAGGCAAGGGAACGGAGTTGCGGATCGCGAACAAGTTTTATGTCGCGGATCTGCGGCGCAGTGAGCGCGCCGAGCCGCAAAGCCATGCCTCAGGTCAGATTCGTGAGCTGCTCATCGAGGAATTCAATCAACTGCTGACCAATGCCGAAGACCGGTTGCACTGGGCGCCGAATTTCAAGCGGCCGGGGATGGAGTATTACACGACGATTGCGCACTGGAATGAGCCGCGCGTGCAGGCGATCGACAACGGCAGGTATTTGATCCAGACGCGGCGTCAAGACCTTGCTCCCGGTCATCCGGAAATTTTACTGACGGCAGTTTACAGCTTCTATGCAAAAGAGCCCTATTTCGAATTCTATTCCAGCATGGAAGTCACCGAGGATCTCTGGCTCGAGCTGCTGCGCAATGACGAGATGACCATGGACAGCATGTTCACGCATCTCGCATTTCAGCGGCCGGAGGGCGAAATCGTCGATGTGCCTTTTGCTGAAAGATATGAGTTGCTGCAGCAGCGGCCGATTGAAAACGAGGCGCCGTGGTTGTGCTTCTATCACGCCGAGAAGCAGTATGCTTTTGGCAGCATTCGGCTGCAATATGATCTGACGAACGCGTTGGGAGAGCCTTCGCCGACCTATCAGGCGCACACGCAAATCGGCGAATGGCTCGGCGGGATCAAATACTGGAATCGCCGCCTCATTCACGATCACCTGACTTTTGTTCCCAAGGGCAGCCGCTACGTTGAGCGCAATGCCTATGTCGTTTTCCGGATTGGCGCACCTCAACGTTTTGAAGCGATCGAGAACCTGGCGCGGCAGCTCAGAAACCCGATTCGAGTTTCTGTATTGCCGCAGTGACCGGTGATGGTTGGATCCAACGCGTGAACCTTAACGAGTTTCTTTGAAGGAGAAGCCATCGTGAACAAGAAAGTCTCCCGCCGGGAATTTCTCAAAATCAGCGGCGCCACCGCCGCCGGCATGACGCTGGGCCTCAGCGCGATGATGCCGGGTGACGCGCGCTCTCCGGCTGCTGCCCCGCTCCGCATCGGCGTCATCGGCACCGGCGATCGCGGCGCGTGGGAAGTCTATATCCTCAAACAGACCCCAGGCACTTCAGTTGTGGCCTGCTGCGACATTCTTCCGAAACATCTCGAGAACGGTATGGAGCACGCTGCCAAGAATGCCAAGGGCTACAGCGATTATCGCAAGCTGCTCGACGATCCGCAGGTCGACGCCGTCTTGATCTGCACGCCGCAGCATCTGCATCACTCCATGGCGCTCGATTGTCTCAGCGCCGGCAAGGACATCATCTGCCAGAAAACAATGACGCTGAATATTCAAGAGGCGCTGAGTTTGTCAAAAGCGGTCAAAGCCTCGAACAAAGTCTTTCAGGTCGCCTATCAATGGATGAGTTGTCCTCTGTTCCAGGAAGTTCGCCGCCGCATCCAAAGCGGCGAGTGCGGGAAAATCACCCACATTCGCTGCAACTACAATCGCAACGGCAACTGGCGCGTGCCGGTGGATGATCCGGGCCACGAACGCCTGCTCAACTGGCGCATGTATCGCGAATACTCCGGCGGCTTGATGGCGGAGCTGTGCTCGCATCACGTCAATATCGTGAACTGGGTGCTTGGCGCGGTGCCGGTGAAAGTGTCCGGCATGGGTGGCATCGACTACTGGCAGGACGGCAGGGAGACCTACGACAATGTCAGCGCGATGTTCGAGTATCCCGGCGGCGTCAAGGCGAGTTTTCAGGCGATCACCACCAATGCTTTTGAAGACGTCGCCATGGTTTTCATGGGCACCGAGGGCACGATCGAAATGAAGAAAGAGGAGGGCCACGTCGCCAACTTCTATGCCGAGCGCAAAAGGGTTGAGGCCGTGCTTTCGCAGGAGGAGATCGGCAAGCTCGACGCCATTACCAGCGCCACCAGAAAAGCCTGGGCGCGCGGCGAGGCGATTCCGATAACGGTGGCGAACAACACGAACGACGATCTGGAAACGACGCGTGCGATGTTTCTCGAGTTCGTCGAATGTGTTCGCAGCCGCACCCAGCCGACTTCGAATGTAAACAACGGCCGCGACGTTGCCATTGCCGTGGACATGGCAAATTTGGCGATGCAAAAGCAAACCATGGAATACTGGAAACCGGAATATGCCGGATGAGCGCTTCGCGCCAGCGAGGCACATCATTCCGTAGACCTGGATGAACCACACGCTGTGAAAAGCCATGGCCAGAATCGTTATCTTCATCGCTTTCTTTCTCTCCGGAGTGACCGGTCTGCTGTACGAGATCGTCTGGGTGAGAATTTTCGGATTGATCTTCGGCAACACCACCCTGGCGTTGAGCGCGGTGCTGGCCGCGTTCATGATGGGTCTGGCCGGCGGCGGACTGATGCTTGGCAAAATCGCCGACCGCCATGAACATCCGCTGAAGCTCTATGCCTGGCTCGAGGCCGGCGCGGGTCTGTGTGCGCTACTCATTCCGCTGTTGCGCGCCCCGATGGAATCCCTCTTTGCCTTCCTCTATCCCCAAGCGGCGAGCCAGGCAACGCTGTTCTTCCTGCTGAAATTCCTCGTCGCCTTTCTCCTCATGTTTCCCGCAACATTTCTCATGGGCGGGACCCTGCCGGTGCTCAGCCGCGCAGTGGTGCGTGAGTCTGAACGCACTGGATTCGGCATCGGCACGCTGTACGGTGTGAACACGCTGGGCGCCATGGCCGGCTGTTTCGTCACCGGCTTTGTGCTCATTCGCGTGATCGGTGTTGCCAATGCCATCTATGCGGGAGTGCTCACCAATTTCATCATCGCGGCAGGCGCTTATCTGCTCTGGCGGTTTTCGGTTGCGAGCAGAACTGCTCCCGCGCTTGCGCGCGCGGCGGAAGAGGCTCCGCTGGATCAACGCGTCAAGATCGTGCTGGCTGCCGTTGCCCTCTCGGGATTTGCGGCGCTCGCCTATGAAGTCTTGTGGGCGCGTGTTCTGGTTTTTGTGATGACCAATTCGGTTTACGCCACAACCGTGATGTTGACCACCATGCTCTGCGGCATTGGCGTCGGCTCCTTTGTGGCCGCGCGCCGCGTGGATCGCGCGCGGAACCTGTTTGCGGTTTTCGGCTGGATCGAGATCGGCATCGGGTGCAGCGCTCTTCTCGCCGCAATCGTGTTGATCAACCTGTCGTGGATTCACGACCGCATTTTCACCATTGGCCCGCGGACTTCGTGGTGGACCTGGAACGGCGTGCGTTTCTTCGAAGCATTTCTGGTGATGTTTCTGCCTGCGCTGTTGATGGGCGCCAGTTTTCCCGTCGCCGGCAAGATTGCGGCGCCGCGGCTGCAAAACCTCAGCTCGCGGCTGGGACTGGTTTATTTCTGCAACACTCTGGGCGGCGTGGCCGGGTCTTTCCTCACCAGCTTCATTCTCATTTCAGCGCTGGGCACCTCTGCCACCGTCACGGCAATGGTGTTGCTCAATCTCCTGCTCGGCGTTTTTCTGATTCAGTATGAGCGGCGGCACTTATCGCGGCGATTTGTGGCAGGCTTTGCGGTGGTTGGCATGCTCATTCTGACTCTGGGCATTCGCGCCACGCCAGCGACGCTGTTCACAGTCGCCTATTCCCATGTCGAAAAGGATTTTCCGCTCATCGACTACCGCGAGGGCATCGAAGGCACAGTCACCGTCCACGAGCAAGTCAAACCGTTCTCGCGCACCAAGAGAATCGACGTCGACGGACTGAACGTTGCCGGCACCAGCTTCATGCTCAAAACGTTGCAGACCTTGCAGGGACACATTCCCCTGTGTTTGCATCCCAATCCACAATCGGCGCTGCAGATCGGATTCGGCACCGGAGAAACTTCCAAATGCGCGCTGCGGCATCCGCTCGCTGACTTTCAGGTTGCGGAAATCTCGCAGGACGTGCTGGAGCTCTCCGATGTTCATTTTCGAGAGCTTAACGAAGGCGTGCTCAAGCATCCGAAGTTTGATTATGCCATCGTCGACGGCAAGAACATCGTCAAGTATGCCGGGCAGCGTTATGATGTGGTGATGAATGATGGCAACTATGCAGTGGCCACCAGCAGCGCTTCGCTGTTTACCAAAGATCATTTCGAAAACTGCCGCGACCGCCTCCAGCCCGGTGGCATCGTTTCGACGTGGATGACGATCGATTTGGATCCGGTGGATTTTGCCATTGTCCTCAAGACCTTTCAATCAGTGTTTCCCTATTGCGCGCTGTGGATGGCGCCCAATTGCATCAACAAGCAGATTGTGCTGCTGGGATCGGTCGAGCCCTGGCAGATTGATTTTCAGAAACTCAGCGCGCGCCTGGCGATCCCGGCGGTCAAAAAAGATTTTGAAGCAATCAATATCAGTTCGGTGTATGATTTTCTCGATTGCTTCATGCTCGACCATCGCGGGATTGCGGAGATCAGCGCGGCGTATCCGATCAACACCGACGATCGCCCCCTTCTGGAGTTTTCCACGCGCGATATCCGGTCGCGGGATTTCTGCGCGTTTATCAATCTTGGCGCTATTGCCGCGCGCCGCCCGTGGCTCGGCGAAATGATCACCAACCTTCCCGACGACGCAGCGCAGAGACAAAAAATCGAGAGTGACCTGCGGCGACACCATGGGGCCACCAGACTGCTGCTCGCCGGCATGGTGGAGGCTTATCAGGGCAAGACTCATGCGTCGCTGCAGACGCTGATGGCGGGTTCAAAGCTCATCCCGGAAAGTAATCTGGCGAGAGAATATTTCCAGCGCGCGGATCTTCTGGGTAACGAGTTGATTGCCACTGCTGCCCTCGACCGCCGCAACCTCGAAGCGCAGGTCAATCTTGCGCGGCACCTGATCGGATTGGCGAGGTATGAAGAGGCCTTGAAAGTCCTGAACGCCGTCGAGGCGCCGCATGCTTCTCACCCGCTGGTGCAATACGAGCTGGCGCGGTGTTACCTGGCGCAGGACAGAGTCGATTCCGCGAAGACGGCCATTCAAAAGGCAACTGCTGCCCACCCGCAGTTTGTCGACGCATTGTTTTTGGAAGGAGAACTCCTTTCGCGGGAAGAGGCGTTTGACCGGGCGCTCATTCTTTATGAAAAGATTCTGCAGATCGATCCGCGCATGTATGAAGCGCATAATGCCATCGGCCGGGTCTATCGGCGGCAGCAGCAGTACGCCGAGGCAATCGCAGCATTCGAAACATCGCTGGCGATCATGGAATTCCAACCGGCAGTTGTTGAGGCCATCGGCGATTGTTATCGTGAAGCGCGCGATCTCGGAAAAGCGATCGGTTTCTACCAGAAGGCGCTGGGCATGGGAGGAGAGAAGGCGAGTTTGTTTTTCAGTCTCGGCAATGTCTTCTATCTGAGCAAGGAGTTCGCCAGGGCCGGCGTCTGTTACGAAAACGCCTTGCGCACCGATTCGACCAACGCCGAGATCTATTACAACCTCGGCAACGCCCTGATGATGCAGAAGAAAATCCAGGAAGCTGCTGCGGCGTATGCGCAAGCCGTGAAGATCAACGACGGCGAACCGGATTATTTCAACAATCTGGCCTTGTCTTATCGCGAGCTGGGCAGATTGACCGAGGCAAGAAGAGTCTTTGAGCGCGGTCTGGCGCTGCATCCCGATTCGCGCATGCTCATTGAGAATTATCGAGGCATTCTGCGGTAGAACCGCGACAGGTCGCGTTCCTACATCATTCCATACAGGAAACGGAGCTGGAAATCATGGCGAAAATTCTCTGCAAATTTGTTGTGATTTGGATATGCCTTGTGTCGTCGCTGGTTATGGGCGCCGGTTTTGATACGCCGCGTTTTGGCATCGTCATCAGCCGCACCAGCGTCGCGCAGCATTGGGGTGTGGCGCAGATGTCGGCGCACGGCTGGGCCGCGGTTGCCAATCTTGCCGGCATTCCCTATGACTGTCTGTTTCTCGAAGATCTCGCGGACAACAAAGCGCTCGAGCGCTATGATCTCCTGATCTTCGGACAATGCAATTATGTCGAAGAAACTGCCTATCAGAATTTGAAAAGCGCGCTGCAGAAATATCTCGCTGCCGGCGGCAACCTTATCATCGACGGGCCGCTCGCCACGGCCGATGAACAGGCGCGCGACCGGGATCACGCTGATCTCGACGCACTGCTCGGCATCGAATACGCCGGCTTCAAGGGCAACTCCGATTACCGCATCAAGGTTTCCGACAATGCGCATTATATAACCAAACCCTTCGAGAGGAATCAATTTGCCACCCAGCACCTGGCGAACGGCCTGAACATCATGCAATTCAAAACTAACAGTCGGGCTTTGCTGACTTCTACTAATGAGAGGCAATCCCACCCGTTCCTGTCGATTTCCAGTCCGGCGAAGAACCGCATCGTGCTGGTGAGCGACTTCAGCACGTGGGCCGGGGCGGCCTCGTTCTTTCGAAATGTGCAACCGCAGGTGTTCTATGCCAACCAGTTGTTCAATGTCATGATCCGCACGGTGCAGTGGGCGATCTATGGCGATCTCGAGGCGCCGTTTCCCGCGCCGCAGGTTTCGCATGCGAATCTCACCGCCATCGTCCGCCTCGACGCCGACAACAGCAACAATTTGGACGCACAGATCAAGACCATCAACTATCTCGTCGAACTGGCAAAAGAATCCGGCGTGGTGCCAGTGTATGCCTGGGTGTCGAGCAACGCCACCAAAGCCGGCTGGCAGGATTTGGGGCTGTGGGGAAAAAGGATCGAAGAAGTGGGCGGGGAAATCGGCACGCACAGCAAGTTTCATCGCATCAACAAAGAGATGACCCCGGCGCGCTGGGAAGAAGAGCTGGGCGGCTCGATTCAAGAAATCGAATTCAACATGGCGGATTACGATTTTCCCATCGGCAAGGTCGAATGGTTCATCAATCCCGGCAATACGATTCAGATGAAGGATTATGAAGAAATCGCCCGCCGCTTTTCATTTTACATGACGCATGGCTTCGAACAGGACATGCCGCTGGGATTCGGCAATCTCACCTGGTACACCGGTCCGCACAAAAATCTTGTGGTGTTGGAAAATGTGCCGTCCCCGGATTACCAGTGGTTCAACGATCCGACCTGGAGTTATACCACGGCGCAGATCACGGCTTATGAAGAAGCCATCTTTGACCACATGTTCAACAACATCGGCCGCGGGGTGATCTTCAACGAAATGTGGCACGATTACTCGATTACCGCGCAGCCGCAGTCGAAGAAAGAACGCATTGTGAACGAGAGCACCATTGCTTTCTACGACGCAATGAAGGCCAAATTTGCGACGCACAGAATCTATTGCCCAACGCCGGAGGACCTTGGTCACAAGCTGCGCGCCATGGCGCAGTGGAACTATTCGTGGCGCAGCGAGGGCAATCAGCTCGAGATGGAGTTGGATCTCTCCGGTGTATTGTTGGATACGATTCCGCAATTCACCGGCGGCATGGGCATCAAAATCGAAAACACCAGCGATCGCATCGAGAAAGTCACGATCAACGGCAAGCCGCATTTCGCCTTCGATGAGCAGGTCATCATTCTGCCCAATCTGAAAAAGGGCGTGAACAAGATTGTCGTGACCCTGGGTCCGCAGGCCTCACCGGAGGCGCGGTTGACCTACATCTCCAAGAGAATGCCGGCCATCGAGAAAAAGGGCGAGACCATCGAAGTTCAAGTGATCAGCAAAACCAAGGCGCGTTGCAACTTCTTTGCACCGGAGGCTGCGGTGGTTTTGAACGCCGACTGGCAGGAATGGAATCGTGCAGGCGACAGGATGCTGGACGCATCTGTCAATTCTGATCGCAAGCTTGTTCTCAAGAAGATCGACGGCGGAGAATTCGCCCTCACCCGCGCCGCCGCCCGCATTGTGGACTATAAAGGAGAGGCTTCCAGAGTGATTCTGAAGTTGCAAGTGAATACGCAGCCGGAGGCGGCGATCCATTTCCGCAGTGCGCATGCACCGAAAAGAGTCATGCTGGGAAATCAGCAACTGGAAATTGTGAAAAGCGAAAAGGATTATTGTGTAACACTGCCCGATTTCACCGGGCAGGCAGAATTGGTAATTGGATTCTAACCGTGACTCTTGCCGAACTTACGGGAGGCCGTATGCACCGCTTTCAGAGAATCATGCGAAGTTTACCGACACAAATTGCCGCGGCGGTGGTCTTGCTTTTTTCCATTGCCGTCGCGCTCAATGACTGGAAACCCAGTACCGACTGGGGCCATTGGCGGCTGGGACATAAAACCGATCTTGGCTTTTTGACGAAAAACAATCTGACCGTCACGTTTGGCAGCGGCGCGCCCAATTTCGACGCCGTGACCCGCGCCGAATTCGACGAAGCCATGGCCAAAGCCAAAGCCTTCAACAAAGAGTATCATGACAAGGGCTACATCGTTCTGCGCTATTTGTCGACTTCGTTGAACGGCAAGTCCGAATCGAACCAGGATCAACCACAGAAGCAGCAAATCAATCTCCTGAAATTTTACAGCGAACGCTGGCAGGATTTCGAAGATTATCTCGGTCCGAAACCGCAGCAAGATCCCACCACCTGGATCACCGTGCATCCGGATGGATCGTTTCCGCATTACCGCTACGCGCCGTACGGTCAGCAGACCACCGCGGGCTTCGAAACCTGGGGCTGCCCGGACAATCCAGATTACGTGGGGTTCATGGAAGGAAAAGTGCGCGCTCAGGCCGAAACCGGCATTGATGGCTCCTATGTCGACTGGACGCACATTGCCGGCGGCACCTGCTATTGCGATTATACCAAACAAAACTTCATCGCCTATCTCAAAAAGAACCTGCCGCTGCAAATGGGCGAGCGGAAGTACGGCACTTCCAATTACGACGGCATTGACCTGCCGCAAAAACGCGGCGACAAATTCTGGATGGAGTGGATCACCTATCGCGGTCACGTGGTGGCCGAGTTTCACCGGCGGCTGCGCACGGTGGCAAGGCAATACAATCCGCATTTCATGATTTCCGGCAATGTGTATGGCGGATTCGGATTTGGCCCGATTGCCTATGACGCCGCCGGCAACATGGAAATGCTGGGGCGGGAGGGATACGACGACTTCATTTATTCGGAGATTCAGGAATTTCTCGACAGCGCCCCGCGCAAGAATGAAGCAGGCATGAAGATCACCAACAGCCCGGCATTGAAATTCCTGACCGCCGCCGCGCATGGCAAGCCGGTGATCGTCTACGCCACTGAAATCACGCCGCCGATTTTTCCCAATCCCACCGAAAAATGCCTGAGCGGCATGGCGCAGATCAATATTGCCGAAGCTGCCGCCAATCACGCCATCTTTCGCGAGAAACGCGAGACGCCGCCCGGCGCGACACAGATTTACGGCTTTCTCAGCGCCAACGAGAAAAGTCTGCTCGGTGCACAACTCACCAGCAACATTGCGGTGCTGGCTTCTCTGCACCAATATCTCGCCGATGAATTGAGTTTTGCGTTCAGCGCCTCGCGCGTGCTGTCCGACAACGGCATCGCCCACGCGATGATCGTCGAGGATGATTTGCATTCGGGCAAAGTCGCGGAATTCGATCTGCTGCTGGTGCCCTACCTGCCGCTGTTGAGCACGCGCAGCCAGGAGGCGCTGAAGCGGTATGTTGAAAAGGGCGGCACGCTGGTGGTTTTGGGAAATTCCGGTGCCAAAGACGAATTCAACCTGCCGCATGAACAGATTGTTCTGGCCGGGCTTTTTGGCCGCACGGAGTATCCGGCGAAGCTGACTGAGAAAAAAGTTGGCAAAGGCCGTGCATGCTATATTCCGCTGAACCTCCCCGCCTCTCGTTTTTTGATCCCGTCAAAGGAAAAGGGCGAGTTTACCACCTTTGGCCCAACCATGGCGAATGTCTTTGCGGACATTCCTGAGGGCTACACGCGCAGTCGCATCGATCCAGCGCTGCGGGTGAGTTTGGAGGCCGCGGCGCAGAAAGTCGTTGCGCTGCTCGATGATCGCGTCACGCGGTTGGTGGAGCAAAAGCCATACGTCGAGATCACGGCGATGGCCCCCCAGGACGGCAGCCGCATGCTCGTGCATTTTGTGAACTACGATGTGACGGTTGACGGCGACATCACGCCCGCAAAGAACATGGACGTGCAAGTTGCATTGCCGCAAGGGAAGAAAGCGAAGAGTGTACATTTTGACGGCGCGCTGGCGCAAATGCGTCCGCTGCAATTTTCAACGGCAAGGAAAGGCGGCGCGCAGGTGATTCGCTTTCAGGCGGATGAGGTTCAGGTCTATGGACTGGCTGTTGTCGAATTGGAATAGCGTGAGTGAAGCTGCCGCAAATCAGTCATGTTCTACACCTCGGCGCATTCTTGTCCTCCCCGCCGAGTCATGAGACAGCCGAGAATTCGGTTGGAGAGAGGCGCTCGTGTCTTTCTTGCAGTCTTGGCGGCCTACTCGGTTTGTGAGGATCTGTGCGTCTGTCTGTATTTGGCCCGTGCGCCGGCCTCAGATCGATCGTCCTGCGGGCAGCATCGCCATTGTCTGAAATAGTCGACGATCCACGGTCGCCAGTGCCTGCAGACTGAGGGAGAGCCTCTCGGGACGAAGCGTGCTTCCTGGGATCAGCGATCCGTTGTTTGGATATGTTCTCCCGTAATCGAGGCGCGTTCAGCTTCTATCCCAGAGCAAGATCGCTGGTGCAGCGAGACGGCAGCTCTTCGCGTGGAGAGCGATCGATATGGGTGAGGCAGCGCAGTGCAGAGGGCCGGAATCAATGAATCGATACGGCGAAACACAAAAGGGTGGTCAGGAAGCCTGATCGCCCTTTGAAAGTGTGAAACGCTGTTTGTACTGCTGTCTATTTTCATCAAAGTCATCTTCCGGGTCTCTTCAAAGCCATGCACGTGCAGCTTGTAGAGATACACGCCACTGGGCATGAAATCGCCGGCATTGTCGCTGCCGTACCAGTTGACTGTGTGGCGTCCGGAATTCATCTGGCCGGACACCCGTGTGCGAACTTCATGGCCTTGCAAGTTGCAGATCAACAACTGCACGGCGCCGGTTTCCAGCATGCTGAAGGCAGTGCGAGTGGTGGGGTTGAAGGGATTCGGACAATTCTGTTGCAACTCGTGCAAGGCGAAACCGCCCCAGCGGGGCACTTGTAGTTGGTGAAGGGACTGGCGCTGAGCAGGGCCTTTGCGCGTGGTGAAACCGTCACGCAGGAGGCCGGCCGCCTAGACAGAATGAGCAAGGTGTCTGCAAGCGCCAGGCGATCCCGGCTTTGGTGATTTGCGTCGTGTCCGCGGTGATTGGGGCCAGCTTGCCGAGCGAGGCCACGGGCACGACCAGGTCCACGTGATTGCCTTGCATATGTCAGGGGACGCACGGAAAGGGCCTGCGCCAAATTTCAGACAAGCTCCATTCCAAAGCCTTCCGGGCAGCATCATACCTGTCAAACCTGGAACACCACGAAATCAAACCAAGTCAACACCGTAACCGCAGAGATGCTGAGAACGCAGAGAAAGGCTTTTTTTGATCTTGCGACTCTGCACTCTCCGCGTCGCCGCGGTTCATATGGTTGCGACCTTTGCGGCTTTGTGTCTCAACGTGAATTCTTTTGCCCAAACTCGAAAGAGTTGGAGACTTCCAGAATTGTCATAAAACCCGCATAAATACAGGTCGAAATTGCCTTCGCAGCACGAGTTTTCTGTTTTTGCAGCGCCGCGAGTGTGCAGAAACGAATCAGCGTGAAGATGGTGACGCAACTGCGCAAACGAGATCGCGGCCGTGTGTCAGGCAATTGCGCCTTGCTTTTTCAGCACTCGGCTTTTATATTGCCGCATGCCAAAATCCTTCAACACCTGTGCTGCCCGGCTGAGATTGTGCGGCGGTTGCTTCGGTTGGTTGAATCCCACTTGTGCCCTGACCGCCGCATTGCTTCTTTCCAGTTTGGCGACGGTGTTTTTCATTCCCCTCGTGCTGATCCCATTTGTCTTTGCTCACTCTTTGCGTGCGCATGCGCCGGTGACGCTGGCCCGTGCCGGTTGGCTGGAAACGCGGCGTTCGGGATGGGGCACGAACCTTCCTCTTCACTCTCACGATCAGCGAGGAGAATCCTGATGCGCCGCATGCCTATGCTCGCCGCAGTAGTGCTCAGTGTGTTGGCAGTGCAGCAAACCGCGCGGGCGTGTTCGGTTTGCCGCTGTGGTGATCAAAGTTTTTTCATCAACAATGCCCGGCAGCTCACGGGTGGTCGTTTATTGATTGCGGTCGAGCATCTCCACACGCGCAAGAGTGCCGCGGTGCTGCATGGGCATGATGACGGCGGCCACGGCCTGGCCAAGCTGTCCGGCTCCGGGAGCGGCCAGCACGAGGAAGTGGGCCGGGAAGCGCAGACGCAACATACCGTGCAGCTCAGCTTCAAATATGGCCTGAGCGATCGCTTGATGCTGCTGGCCACCGCGCCGTACGTGTTCAATCGCATTGCCGCGGACGCCGGCGTGGAAACCGCCAATGGTTTGGGCGATCCCGAAGTCATGGCGATTGCGCGCTTGCTCGATTTTGGCGGTGGCGCTTGGCGGCTGCAAGGCGCGGCCGGCGGCCGCCTGCCCCTGGGCGCCGCTAATCTGGAGGAGGGCGCGGGCGTACGCCGGGATCAGCATCTGCAACCCGGCAGCGGCGCTTGGGCCGGCATCTTCGGCGTGCAATTGCTGCAGGCCTCCGGCCGCGTGCCGCTGTTCTTGAGCGTGAGTTATCAAACCAACGGCAGCAACGAGCAAAAGTTTGCTTACGGTAATGTCTTCCGTTTCAACGCGGCGGCGCAAACCGCGCTGACCGGGTCGTTCGATTTGATCGCGGAAGTCAACGGCCGCGTGGCGGATTATGACACATTCGGCGCGGAAGCCGATGCCAACAGCGGCGGCACGGCGGTTTACTTTTCGCCGGGGTTGCGCCTGCGCTTCGGCGTGGCTTCCGTGCGCAGTCAGGTGCAAATTCCTCTCGTCGAAAGCTTGCACGGTGAGCAGAACGAGAAGATCAATCTGCGCACCGGTTTGGTGTGGGAACTTTAAAGGATGTGGGAAGCGTGCGAGGGTATAAAGGCCCGGCCGCCTCAATCTCGTCGCGCTGCCTGAGCCATTGGCGGCGCCGCATGGTCAACTTCAAGGAGAATTCATATGAGCTCAAATCATTCTTTGCCCACCCGGCGTCAAGCGCTGAGTCTGATGCTGGGCGGAGCTGCGCTGGCGTTTACCACCAGGGTCTTCGCGCAACCGGATAAAAAGAAGAAGAAGGGGAGCAAGACCAAGGTCACCGTCGATTTCCAAAAACTGGCGCCCGGCGCCGCCGTGACTTATCCCTTCGCCCTGCCGGAGCTGCCCTATGCTGCCGATGCGCTGGCAGCCGCCATCGATGAACAAACCATGCAGATTCATCACGGCCGGCATCACAAAGCCTACACCGACAATCTCAACAATGCCTTGAAGGATCTGCCCGCGCTGCACCAAAAGACGATTGTCGAGCTGCTCGCGGATCTCGAGGCCGTTCCGGAAAACGTGCGCCGGACGGTGCGCAATCACGGCGGCGGTTATTTCAATCACTGCCTGTTTTGGCACATGATGACACCGCAAGGCGGCGCGCCGGCCGGCGAGTTGGCGGCAGCGATCAACCGCGATTTCGGCTCGCTTGACGGCCTCAAAGAGAAGTTCAATCAGGCCGCGGCCTCGTTGTTCGGCAGCGGCTGGGCCTGGCTGGTGGTGAATGACAAAGGCAAACTCGAAATCACGCAAACGCCGAATCAGGACACGCCGCTGGCGAGCGGACACAAACCCGTGCTCGGCATCGACGTGTGGGAGCATGCCTATTATCTGCGCTATCAAAACAAACGCGCGGATTATGTCACCGCGTTTTGGCAGGTGATCAATTGGGAACAATGCCAGCGGAATTTTGCCGCATGAAGCCGGTCGCGTTGATGCTGGCGGTTGCGCTCTGCTTTACGGCCTGCAGTAAAGAAGAGCAACCGCCACCTCCGCCGGATCAGCATGCCCGCCTGGAGAGCCTGCGCCAGGAGCTGCGCCAAGCCTTCGGGGCAAAGTATGACGAGCCGGTGCCGGCCGCCACGGTGGCGCAGCTCAAGCGCGGCAGCGCGTTGTTTGCTGAATTGTGCGCTGGCTGTCACGGCGCGCGCGGCGACGGCAGGACGGAGCATCCCGGCGTGCTGCTGCAGCAGCCGTCCAACTTCACGGATCCGGCGCAAGCGACTTTCTTCTCCGAGCAAGCGCGGCTGCACATCATTCGCAAAGGCATTGCCGGCACCGCCATGATCGGCTGGGAAGGTATGCTGCCGGAGGAGGACATTCTGGCGATTTACCAGTACGTGCGCCGTCTGTATCAATCCCAATAGCGGAATTGCGTTGGGCCGTCGCGACGGCGAAAAGGCGGGAGTGAGATTGCCGTGGCAGAGAACTTCTTGACGAAGAGAACCACATGCGAATCTGGGTGATCATGATGCTCGCGCTCGCCGGTTGGGCGTGCCGTTCCGATGATTCCTTTCGCACCACCGAAATGCCGGCCACGCCCATCAGCGATTTTGTTTTGCAGGATCAGCACGGCCAGCCGTTCAAGCTGAGCGAGCAGCGCGGCAAGGTGGTGGTGTTCTTCTTTGGCTATACCTTTTGTCCGGATGTTTGCCCGATGACGCTCTCCACCTGGAAACGCGTGTACGATGCGCTGCGGGCCGACACCGCGGCCGTGCGATTTGTCTACGTCACGGTTGATCCCGAGCGCGATACGCCGGAGAAATTACAGGCGCATCTCGCCATTTTCAGTCCGAGTTTCACCGGCTTGACCGGCAGTCCGGAAGCATTGCGCGAGGTGTATGCTGATTTTGGCGTGTATGCCGAGAAAGTGAACATCGCGGCCGGCGCCAGCGGCTATTTGATCAATCATTCCACGCGCATGTTCGTGGTGGATGCCCGCGGCGACTTGCGCCTGCTCATCGATCATGCAGCGCCGGTGCCGGAGGTGGTGCATGATTTGAGGTTGTTGGTGCGAGGGAGGAGGTGACAGGGGGCAAAGGGCAAAGCGCATAGCGCACAGCGCATGGGGCATAGGGCAAGGGGCAAAGGACAAAAGGCAAAGGGCAAAGGGCAAAGGGCATGGGCATAGGGGCAAGGAGATCAGAAGTGAACTTTGTTCAGGAGGGTGGAGGAGAGAGTGATGCGATATGCAGGTTTGATGGTTTGCGCGGCGATAGTGGTGTTGGCGGGGTGTGGGGGTGGGCAGCAGGTTCCCGAGTTGGTGATCAGCGGCGTGTGGTCGCGGCCGGTGGCGGTGCCGGCGCAGGATTCCGCTGCCGGCGTGGCGGACACGCCGCATGCTGGCTTCAACGGCGTGGTCTATTTGCAGGTGGAGAATCGCGGCGGTGCCGCCGATCGTCTCCTGCGCGCCGAAGCCGAGGTCTGCGCGGTGACCGAGCTGCATGAGACCATCATGCAGGAGGGCCGCATGAGGATGCAGCCGGTGACGAACGGGTTGGAAATTCCCGCGCGCGGCCGCCTGGAATTATCGCCGGGTGGTCATCATGTCATGCTGATGAATCTCAAACGCGGCCTCGCCCCCGGCGACAGCATAGCCGTGCAGCTTGAATTCGAGAGAAGCGGAGTCAGAACCGTTTTTTCTCACATCCGCCAACCCTGAGTTGAGCTTGGCGGCGAGTCTGGCGGGAGGTTGCGACTCGCCGCGATTGGCAGAAAAGACCCGGCTGGCAGGTGAGAGCCGCAGCAGATTGCCGGGAGTTTCACGCGCCAGCCGGATTCGAGTTGCCCTCTCGCGTCCGTCCTAAATCACAGCTCCTGTCAAAAGCGCTCCTGCGACGGCTTGGCCGTTGCGTCAAACCATCAGAGTTTCCACGGTTTTCGAAGTTTCGGAAGCCTCGGCTCAGCCGAGGTTGCAGCATTTGCAGACGGACACTATCTCACCAAAATCATCTTCTTCGTCTCCACCCACTCGCCCGCCTGCAGCCGGTAGAGGTAAACCCCGCTGGCAAGCTGCCCCGCCGCGAAAATCACCTCATGCGCCCCCGCCGGTTTGTGTGTGTTCTGCAGCAATGTTGCCACTTCCTTGCCGGTGAGGTCGAAGACTTTGAGCGTCACCTTTTGGGCTTGCGGCAAAGCAAAAGAGATTTGGGTGGAGGGGTTGAAGGGGTTGGGGTAGTTTTGGTGCAATGAAAAATCTCTTATCGGCCGGTTTGTTTCCGCAACGGACGTGGCGCTTGGCAATAACGGTGTCCAGGTGAGGCCTTGGTCTGCCGAACGAAGCACGCCAGAGTCAAATGTTCCCAGATAGAAGACATTGCCGATCGTATGCAAAGTTTGCATTTGCAACCAAAAAAATTTGGTTTGGTCAGGCAACCGTGCTTTTTGCCAAATGCCGGTATCGTCGTGCAATTGCCACATGCTGGTTTGGCCCACGACCGTGCGGAGCGCCACATCGAATCTCGATCCAAACGCCAGGAGATATGGTGACGAAATTGAAAGCCCAATGGTCAATCCCGATTCAAGAGGTTCAGGGAAAACAAACTTCGCCCAGCGATTGTCCGCGCCAAAACGATAGACACTGCTGTCGCCTGTAACATAAATGGGGAAAGAAATTCTTAAAAAGCTCCAATTCCTCAAAGGTGCATTCAGATTCTCCCAGGTCTCGCCATTATTGGTGGACCGAAAGAAAGCGACGCTGCCTTGCGTGCTGTTGAAAGCAAACACACTGTCCCCGCTAAACCACAGTGGGACAAAACTGCTGAAGCCAGCCAGGCTGGTCAGAATCCACGTCTGACCATTGTTGTTGGAACGGCGAACTGTCCCATCCAAAGACGTAACGAAGACGGTTCCGGCAATTGGGCTGAATGCGAGGTTGTTCGCTTGCGGCACATTGGCCAAAATCCACGTTTGCCCATTGTCCGTGGAACGGTAAAGCCGGCGCGTTGCCGAAACATTGTTGCTGTCGGTGATGGCGAAAGCGAGCGCATCACTTCTAATGCTCATCGTGAAAACGCGATGTCCCGCTGGTAGAGGCAACGGCAATTGCGTCCAGTTGTCGCCGTTATCAATCGTGCGAAACAATCCGCGTGACAGGCTGCTGCCGGAGGTATTAGCGGCAAAAATATGGCCATTCATGCTGCCCAGAAAAAAGCTGTAACCGGCGGTATTGAATCCGGTGTTCAAGCTGCGCCAAGTGTTGCCGTTGTCGGTGGAACGATAAAGCGCGATATTATGAACAAACATGTTTCCGGCGAGGTCTGTGAAAAGCGAGGCCGAGTTCAATGCAAGAGGAACGTTCAGTTGCGTCCACGAAGCGCCATCATTCAGCGAACGGAAGACGCCGTTGTAATTGACGGTGTTCCATCCCAAGAGTGCTGGAAATGTACGAATAACGGTTCGATTATCCGTCGGAAAAGGCGCATTTAGATTGGCCAATGCGGTTGAAGTATCCGCCGCGCGAAACAGACCGTTTTTGGCGATCACCAAATACGCCGTGGAGTATGGCAGAATTCGAAAAACCGTGTCAGTTGCGGCGGCCCAAGCTGTTTGTTGATGAGATGCTGCTGAAGGTTGTGGTGAGGCGAGAAACTGTGAATTGCTGAGGTCTATTCCGTGTCGTTCGTCATTAATGAGAAAAGGCGTTTGTGCCAATCCCACCTGCGCGACCATCAGAAGCGTTCGTACGAGGGCAATGATCAGTTTTCTCATGGTTGCTTCCTTGCGTTGAGTCTGTGGTGGTGAACTAGCCCGGCTTGCGCTTGCAGGCCTCAGAAGGTCAGAAAGGCTGCTTTGTGCCAGCCGGGACTTGCCTGCCGCACCGAATTATCTGATCAACACCATTCTCTTCGTCTCCACCCACTCGCCCGCCTGCAGCCGGTAGAGGTAAACCCCGCTGGCAAGCTGCCCCGCCGCGAAAATCACCTCATGCGCCCCCGCCGGTTTGTGTACGTTCTGCAGCAATGTTGCCACTTCCTTGCCGGTGAGGTCGAAGACTTTGAGCGTCACCTTTTGCGCTTGCGGCAAAGCAAAAGAGATTTGGGTGGAGGGGTTGAAGGGGTTGGGGTAGTTTTGTTCCAGTAAAATCTCTGATGGCAATTGCGACAACTGATCCCAGGCCTTCACAGAGGTGGAGGAATTCTCATACACGTAGACAACACCTGAGACAACCCCATTAACGATGCCATTGGGCGTCCCCACCAAGATGGCGTTACCTGAAATTGACACTTGATTTCCGAAAAGATTTGCTATTTGCCGATCACTCGCCGTTAGCTTGGCTGTTTCATTCCATCGGCTTCCAGCAGGTTGAAAAACAAATGCAGCTCCTGCTAAAATATCTGTGAAGTCGGCTCCCACTATCGCGTGAGTTTCAGAAACTGCAACTGCGATCCCGAAATCTCCTGCGTTGGGATCTGTTGACGTCAGTTTTGTGCGCAACCTCCAACCGCTGGTCGTTTGTTCGTAAAGATATGCGGCGCCTCTGGAATTGTGTGTCGGCGCTCCGACAATGGCATACTTCCCCGAGATATTAACGACACCAAATTGGTCGCCCGCCACTCCATCTGGTGCCGTCAGTTTCACTCGTTCGATCCAAGTGTCTTGCGTGCGCTCAAAGACATAGGCTGCTCCCTTTCTATTGTCTTTGCCATAAGCGCCGATGATGGCGAAATCGCCGGAGAGCGAAGAATACCAGCCAAAAACATCAAAAGGCGCAGCGTCGCTGGCAACAAGCTTCGTCTGTTCAAGCCAGCCCCCGGCTGTACGCATGAAAACGTATACTGCGCCTGCTGATCCATTAGCCGTTCGAGCTCCTGCGAGAGCATAATCACCGGAGATCGCGACGGAAGAGCCGAGGAACTCACGCGATTGCCCATCACTAGCGGTCAGCCTGGCCTCCTCTTTCCAAACGCCCTGTGTAAGCGCGAAAATGTAAACCGCGCCCGTGCCGCCGTTCACATGAGTAGCACCGATAATCGCTCGGTCACCAGCAAGCGAGGCCGTGATCCCAAAACCATCTCCTGCAACGCCATCGGTGGCGGTGAGGATGCTTTGTTGCACCCACCCGGCAGGCGAACGCTTGAAGACATAGGCAGCTCCTTGAGCCGAATTCTTGAAAGAAGCCCCGATGATTGCATAGTTTCCCGAGATTGAGACGGAGGCGCCAAAACCATCTCCTCTGACACCATCGCTGGCAAACAGTCTGGTCTCTGTAAATTGCGGCAATGCTTCCCCATGCAACAGCAAGGTGAGAAATCCGATTAGGAACGAGGCTCGCATTTTCTCTTTCTCCGAGATGTGGTCTTCTCTGCGCTTTTCGATTCTATGAAAGTGTTTGACGTTATCGAATCAAAACCATCCGCTTTGTTTCCACAAACTCACCAGCTTGCAATCTGTACAAATAAATTCCGCTGGGAAGATGCTGCGCTTCGAACGTCAGTGCATGCACGCCCGCAGCCCTGTGCTCGTTGTCCAGCAGCGTGGCGACTTCCTGGCCAGCGAGGTTGAAAATTTTTAGTGTTACTTCTTGAGCAGACGGCAAGGCAAAGGAGATTTTGGTCGAAGGGTTGAAGGGGTTGGGGTAATTTTGAAAAAGACCGAACAAGGCAGGCTGTCCATCACCTTCATTTACCGAAGTAGTTTGTGTTTTAAGCGCCCACAGCTCCAGCCCAGCACCAGCACCTTCGGCGCTAAAAAGGAGCGTGCCATCGACGTTTGTTAGATAGATCGGATTAAAGGGAGGGCCTACCTCTACTGTTCCATCCGCGGTGCCATCACTTTTCCACAACTTGTTGTTACTGAACGCGTCATAATGAGAAGCAAAGAAGAGTGTTCCATTGACATCGGTCAATAGCAGAATTTGTGATATTTTTTCAGAAGTAAGGTCCTTGACCAGTAGAGTGCCTTCAGGCGTCCCGTCGCTCTTCCACAAGCTGATTCTTTGTATATCATGAAATGCCCAAAAGAAAAGGGATCCGTTAACTGCGGTCAATGATCTTGGGAATGAATTCACAATTACCGTCTGGTTTATGTCTTTTACGAGTACGGTACCTTCAAGACTCCCGTCGCTCTTCCATAGCTCTAATCCGGTAGTCGTACCCTCAACCGCACCAAAGAAAAGCGTACCATTCACATTTATAAGCTCGCTTTGATAAAACGAATTAGAGCTTATACTACTCCCATTCCCCGGATTAATGTCTTTGACCAATACTGTTCCGGTAGCGGTCCCGTCGCTTTTCCACAATTCAAAACCACTGACACCGTCATTGGCGAAAAAGAAAAGTGTTCCATTGGCATTAGTCGGGATGAAGGGAGATGAAAATCCTCCTGGGAAGGTTTTCAAGAGCACAGTCCCATCGGCAGAACCATCGCTTTTCCACAATTCATAACCGTTCACGAAACCTTTGTTGTTGAAGAAGAATAGTGTTCCATTGACGTTAGTTAGTCCGTAAAGCTGTGAATCGCCTACAGGGTTAATGTCTTTGACCAATAAAGTTCCTTCGGCAGTTCCGTTGCTTCTCCATAATTCTATCCCATGTTCTTGGTCATTGGCAATAAAAAACAGAGTCCTGTTGACAAATGTTAAAAACGATGTGAATGATTTACCCTCGGGGTCAAATTTTTTGATTAGCGATGTGCCATCTGTGGTACCATCACTTTTCCAAAGAATGAAGTCATTATAAGAAACAGCCGCAAGAAAGAAAAGTACACCATCGCCGTTTACAAAGTTACTAAAGAAAAAAGCTTTACCAACTGCTGGATCGCTAACTATGATTGGGACTGTACCTTCTGACGTGCCGTTGCTTTTCCAGAGGCCAATACCATTGATACCGTCAGTGGCTCGAAAAAAAAGTGTTCCATTGACATTTGTCAGTTCATACGGTCCCGAACCATTTGGACCAGGATTTATATCCTTAACGAGATACGGGACCTGAGCATTAGCTATCGTTGAAAGTGAAACAAGCAAGATGACAATAGCGGCTTTCTTTGTAGGGATCTTACAGTTCATTTGCACAATCCTTTTAAAGTGTGAATGGGATGAATGGAATGAATGTGTTGCTGCCCTTGCCAGATACTGATTTCCGGCTGGTCTGCAAGAATGCCGATAACGAAAACAGTGCCACGCTGAAATCACAATGCGGGATCAAATAACTCTGCAATAAGATCAACAGATCAAGCAGTGACCCAAAGGATGGGATGAATGCGCCAAAAGTGCGGAAGGTGGAATGGATTCCAGTCGTCTGTAGAGAAGTCCCAGAAAAAGACCATAATTCACTGCCAATGGACGTACCCGCGGCGAGCCCCCGAGAGACTTGCCAGCCAATGAAACCAGATTGCCGGTGCCAATCACGAACTCTTGCATTCCAGTTCTCCGTTTCCGTAATGGCCTCGCCGTCAGCGATCTGAATCCCGAGAAAGCGAGTGCGGCAAAGATGGCTGTTCTGCCCGCCAGAAACAGTAGGCATTTGGCCGTACGGGTCAGGAATACGCCTAGCGTCGCGTTGGTGCAGCTCACGACTGCTTGGGGTCGGGCACGCGATGCGGGGAATACTGATCTTCTCAGCGCGCAGCCGGTGGGCGCGGCTCGGCTGGCTCAGCAGAATGCCTAGCGTGTGCGCCATTGGCCTAGTGCCGCTGCAGTTTCTTCTCCTTAGCTTGCCTCGCCGCTTGCCCCTGCCTCAGTTCAGGGAGGTCGTGAGCCAGTCCAGCCTGTCTGGTTCCTCCAAACCATGCGCTTGATGAGGCACGGGGGGAGCCTCATCAAGCGGCCCTGCCGTGCGGCAAGATTTCCCTTTTCATTGATCGCGCAAATCCTTAGAATGGGCGCTCCGAAACTCTGACTTCCGGCCAAGGAGCGCGATCGTGAATGAAGTAACAACCTCTGACTTCATTATTGCCATAGGCTTCACGGTTGCCATGATCAGCCTGGTCGTCGGCATGTTCGGTTTTCAACTGGTGATTTCAGCAAGAAGGCTCCGCAAGACGCAGCGGCTGGCGGACGCCGCGCTGGAATTCACGCCTGCTTTCATCACGATCCTGCTCGATGGTCGCGACCGTGTTGCCGACGTCAAGGTGCGCCATCCGGCAGTGGCCGGCCATTTGCGTACGGCACTGTTCGGCATAAAGCTCGCAGAGCTGGGCTTCCTGCCAGCCGCGCTGCGGATTCCTCGCGACGCTGTTGCCGCCCCGGCGCCGCCGGTGGAGGCGGCCAGCCGCCGCGCGCCGCTGCAATTGCCAGACGGCGAAGTTCTCTACCTCGAATGGGAGCGGCAACGCTCCGGGGACAATTCCGACTTCCACCTCCTGCGGGGATTCGACATCACCAACGAGCTGTTGCACACGCAGCGCAAGCTGCAAGTGCTGTCCGCCACTTCCTCGGAAGGGGAGGAGCGCGAGCGCAAACGCATCGCCGAGGATCTCCACGATCGCATCGGCGAAATCCTGATTTCCTCCTCACGCCTGCTCGATAACCTGAAAAAGCAGAACGCCACGCCGGAGATACGGCAGGGGCTCGAAGAGTTGGAACGCACCATTGCAGAATTCACCAAGGGCACGCGCACGCTGATTTCCGATCTCGTGCCGCCCATCCTCTACAATGTCGGCTTGGTGGCGGCCCTTGAAGCGCTGGCGGTGGATTTCAAGCGGCAGCACGATCTTGCCATTCAGCTCGAAGACGGCTGGCAGGAAATGCAGATCAATCAGGAAATTGGCATTTTCCTTTACAAAGCCGTGCGGGAGTTCATTTACAATGCCGTCAAACACGGCGGCGCAGATGAGATTCTCATCTCGCCGAGTCGCGCCGAGCACCAGCTCGCCCTGACGGTGGAAGACAATGGCTCGGGCTTCGCCGTGGAGGCCAGCCAGTTGGCGATGAATACCGATTCAGGCTTCGGCTTGTTCAATGTGAAGAATCGCGTGGAATACTATCAAGGTGGGCTCGAGATCGGCAATTCAGCCAAATTGGGCGGCGGACAGATTCGCGTTTGGGTGCCGCAAGACAAGGCGGGGCGTGGGGAGTAGGGTGGAGGGGAGTAGGGCGAAGGGTAGTAGTCGAGCATACGGCCATTGACCACTGGCCATTCTGAATGGTCAAATGACCAACCAGCGACCAGCAACGAACGACCATCAACCAACGATTAACCTGAAACCAACTTCAGGGCAAAAGGATCACCAGACGCAATGAAGATCAAAGTCCTGTTGGTTGAAGATCATCACGTGATTCGCGCGGGATTTCGCGCGCTGCTGGAGAGCCAGTCTGCGGTGGAAGTGGTGGGCGAGACGGATAACGGTGCGGAGGCGATTGATCTGGCGCTCAAGCTGCAGCCGCAGGTGGTGATTATGGATATCGGTTTGCGCGGCTCAGAAATCACCGGCACGCAGGCCACACGCAAAATCACCGCGGCGCACAAGGAGATCAAAGTCATTGCGCTTTCCGTGATGGAAGACGGCCCCCACGTCAAAGGCATGATGTCAGCCGGCGCCTCGGGCTATTTGTCCAAAGGTTGCACCGCCGATGAATTGCACGAAGCCATTCAAACCGTGATGGAAGGCAAATTCTACTTTAGCAAAGGCGTGAATGCCACGATTCAGGAAGAGTTCGTGAATATCCTGCGGCAGACCCCCTCGCCCAATCCCAATGCCCTGAGCGACCGCGAGCTGGAAGTTTTGCGGTTTATTGCTCTGGGAGAAAATTCCAAAACCATCGCCCTCCGTTTCAATATTTCCTCCAAAACCGTTGACACCCACCGCCGCAATATCATGGAAAAGCTCAAACTCTACAGCGTGGCAGACTTGACGAAGTATGCCATTCGGGAGAAGATCATTCAGGAAGGGGAGTGAGGGCTTTTAGCCACAGATCGACACGGATTGTCACGGCTGAATGCAAAACATGAAATCCGTGAGAATCCGTGTTCATCCGTGGCCCCTTCTTTCGGCTATTGCAGGGCCGTTTGCTGTGCTTTTCTCAATTGAAAGACGCCGATTGTGAACAAGAGATTACGTATGATGTTTACAACGGCGTGCGTTTCGAAGAGGCCTTTCAGCAGATCATGATTTTTGGTGAACATGAAAGCAGAGAGAACCAGGGAGGTGCTGTAATACAGCAGCATGGCAAGCAGCATCCAGAAGCGATAATCGCCGGTGAGATTTGCAGGCGTTTGACGCCACAAGGCTTGTAGGGTGAGAAAGGAAAACGTGCTCAACAAGAGAACGGCAAGCGGCCTGGTGAGATTGTTATAGGATCCCGGTTCGAGACTCTCCAGACCGGCAAGCTTCACCAAGATAAAACAAAAGAGGTATACGGGAATGCTTGCGCGCATCAGGCGGGCAACGGTGGCATCCGTCTGCCAATTCGTGATGATCAAGGCGAGCAAGACATATTCCACCAGTGTATAGACATGAAAAAACCAGGCACTCTGTATGCCCTGCGCACTGAGAATGAGCAAAATGATCTCAGCAAGGGTGGCAGAGGCAAAGAACGCCCACAAGAACTGCAGGCCATTGGCTGGTCTGGTGTGACGCCTGAGGAGCGTGGCCCATGCCAGGAAGGGCAGGGAAGTCGAAATGCTTGAACACAGAATAAGTAGGGGATACCTCATCTCGTTCCCGATTTCTTAATGCGGGTGCGAAGCGTCTCACAATTCCGAACGCGAACGAGCCGCCTCCAGACGAGGCGCTTCGATCTGAGATCAGGCGCGCAGGAACACGATTAGAGGAGTTGCGGCCGGACGCGATCAGTCGTGGTCGAGTTTTCTTGCTGAAGCAACACGGACTTGACTCTCTGAAGACCCATGGAGCCGGAAATGCAGTGCTGGCATGGTAAACAAAAAGCGGCAAAAACGCAACAGGGCCGGTTAGAAATGAAAAGTCCATCCGCTGCACCTTCCGGATGGACTTCGATTGGCGGTTGCATCGTGCGGTCTAGACGGTGCTTCCGCTCAGCGTCTTGCCCTTGACCGCGATGCCGTGATTCAGAAGATTAGGAATGCCGCAGTAGGGAGGGCAACCAATGGATAACTCCATCGCTGGCCCGTGAAACATCTCCGCGCCGAATTTGTCCACACACATGCCGACCACCGCTCGCTTGCCATCCTTGTGCGCGCCGAAGAAAAAGCGCAGGCCAACGCATTCGGGATGATCGAGCAATCGTTGCACCGCTTGCTTGCCAAAGAAACCGCCTTTGGGCTGGCCGGGCTGCAAGTTCTCTTGATAGCGCGCTGTGAGTTCCGAGGCTTCTTGCAGTGAAATCCCGTGGCTCACAGCGGCGCGATCGTAGCGGCCGCGCTCGTTCAGCGGCGGATTCATCATCGAGAGCTTGAGCGGCTCGCCTTCGAGCAGATCATTTCTATTCGTATTGGTTCCCACCAGCACAAGCTGTGTTTGATCGAAGCTGTCAACGCCGTAGTAATAGCGCATGCCCACGGCGTGCGGCTGAGCGAGAATGGCCTGCACCGCATGCTTGTCAAGAAACACGCCGGGCGCCGCTTCGGGGCCGTAGTGCTCGCGGAATTGCTTGATAAACGTGAGTGCTTCCGCAGTGGTGATGGCATGGTTTTCCTCGCCCGTAAACATCCTGGCATCTTTCATCGTGGTCTTCCTTTCTGGTGGAATTTTGATGATTAAATTCCACGGCCGTGGAGAACTTGATTTGAGATGCGCGCGCAAACATGCCTAATACCAAAGTCGTACCACGATGAAATGGCCTAATGATGCAAAGCGGTGTGTAGGAAAATCAAAGAATTAAACAGAGGCGAGGTTGTATCGTGCCGTTGTCACAACACAATGAATGTGGGGTAGAGTCCATTCGTATGGAGAGAAGGCCGCACTACGCTGCAAACGGAGGGAAGAGAAACAGCGAATTTTCTTTAGCCACAGATGAACACGGATTTTCACTGATTTTTGTTTTAGGATAGTTTCGTGAAAAGAAATGAAATCCGTGTTTGATCAGTGTAAATCCGTGGCTAAAAGGCTTTAGGGCAATTAGCTCTTCAAAGTTGGAATTATCCCGCCCCGCGGTCCTGAGAGTGTTTCGCCCACTGAAATGAAATCCCACTGAAAAGGCTTTTTTTTGTGGCAGTTCCACTTCTGTGGGCGTAGTATAAAGCTGCCTGAAGAGCTTCAATTTACGCGAACATGTTTCATTCCACAAACCATTCACGCTTGAGACCGAACGATTTCATTTTTTCGATCAGGGTTTTGGGATCGACCTCGGCGCGGGCGATGGCGTTTTTTTCCACGCCTTTGGCCTCGCGCAGCAGTGCAATGAAAAAATTGTATTCAAAGGCTTTGATCAGCGCTTCTTTCGCGTACCGGAAGGGAATATCCAGCGCCGGGGTCACGGCAACGTGCAATTGATCATGCCATTCGTATTTCGCGTTTTTGCCCTCAGACGAATGCCGGCCCGCGATAAAATTGCGGCTGCGATACGCTTCGGGCAGGAATTGCGCATAGAAGCTGTCTTCGGCCGCAGAGAAGCCGTCGGAACGGGAGGAATGCGCCACGGCCAACCGGCTGAGATGATGTGGCTGAATCACCTGATCGTCATCGGGAGAAATCAAAAGTCCGAACGCCGCGTTGTCGACGATCTTGTCCAGCTCACGAATGTTTCCGGGAAAATGGTAGCGCAACAGCCAATCGCGTGCTTCCGGCGCAAACCGGATTTGCGTGCGGTGGCGTTCATTGAAGGTTTGGAGAAATTTGTCCGCGATCAACAACACATCGCGGCCGCGCTCGCGCAGCGGCGGCAGGGTGAGCGTGCGGCCGCGCTCGAGGCGATCCAGCAAGTCCGGCATGAACTTTTCCTCGGCCACGAGTTTCTTCAAATCCTTGTTGGTGGCGAAAATGAGACGCACGTCGGCGCGATATACGGTGTTGGAACCCATCCGGCGGTATTGTTTCTCCTCCAAAAAGCGCAGCAGTTTCTTTTGCACGTCGAGCGTCAGGTTGCCGATTTCATCCAAAAACAGCGTGCCGCCTTCGGCGGCGTTGATCAAACCCTCGCGTTTTTGATCCGCGCCCGAGAACGCGCCCTTTTCATGGCCGAACAGCTCGGAAGCAAGCAGGGATTCGGCGACGGTGCAGCAATCGAACGCGATCATCTCTTTCTTGCTGCGGCGGCTGGCGCGGTGCAATGCTGCTGCAACCAGCTCCTTGCCGGCGCCGGGTTCCCCGAGAATCAGAACATTGTACTCATCGTAGTCTTTCATCACTTCGATGAATTGATAAACCTGCTGCATTGCCGGGCTGGTGCCGATCATGTCGCGATAGCCTTTGATGCGCGCCAGTTCATCACTGACATGTTGCATGTGGCGCTGCCGGCGCTCGCGCTCGCGGCGCTGCGCCAGCGTGTTGTCCAGCGATTGGCGCAGCGGGCCGGCCAGCAGCTCGGTCAGCTCGTGCAACAACTGCCGGGTTTCCTGGTTGAATTTGGCTTCTTCCTGGCGATGATCGAGATAAACCACGCCGAAAACCTGGTCGCCTTCGCACAGCGGCGCGCACGCAAATGACAGCAGCTTTTGATTCAAAATCGTCTGCTTTGAGCGTTCGGGATCGTCGAAGCGCGGATCGGCCATGGCATTCTCACTCACGATCACCTCTTGCGTCAGCCGCGCGAGCGCCACGACGTTTTTGCTGATCCGGCTCAATTCTTCATCGTCGAGGTCCTGGCCGTGCTGCCGCGCTCTCTTGAAGGCAATGCCGCCGGTTTCGTCATACAACTCCAGGCAGCCGCGTTCCGCGCCGGTGTACTCGCTGACGAGATCGAGCACCACCGGCAGAGCATTCTCGACTTCCGTCATTGCCAGGAGGGATTTGATCGTCGGTAACAGCGTCGTAATCTGAAAAGCCATGATATGCTCCCAAAGAGTTGTCACGAAATCCCAGTTCAGGATACTTGCCCCAATATTGTGCGCCGTACGGCGCTCAAAGTCAGAATAAAATCCTGAAAGTTCATGAGTGAAATCTTTGCTCTTGGGCACATGCTTTGACCACGAATCAACGTCAATTTCTCCTATTCGTGTCAATTCATGCGCATTCGCGCTGTGGTCGCGGTTCGTCCGTGTTGAAGATCAAACCAGCATCAGAAATAGGTAGCCCTACCTCAACACCACCGCCTTCCGCACTTGGGAAATCGCATTCGCGCTGAGTTGGTAGAAATAGACGCCTGCTGTCACCGGCCGGCCGGCCGCATCGCGGCCATCCCAGTTGACGAGATGATACCCCGCGGCTTGCGCCTCGCCCGGCACCAACGTGGCCACCAGCTCGCCCAGCAGGTTGAAGACACGCAGCGTAACGCGCGCGTCGCTGGGAAGGCCGTAACGAATCGTGGTGCTTGCCATGCCGCGCGTGCGTTCTGAAGCCATGCTGGAAAACGGATTCGGAAAGTTTTGGTGCAGCTCAAAGTCACGCGGCAAGGGTGCAACCGCCTCGACATGTTCGGCAACGAACTCCTTTTCACCTGCCACCAACGCCAGCTTTTTCGCATGTTCGATACCGCGCGCGATAAACGTGTAAACGGGATTCTCGCGCACGTTTTGGCGATACTGCAGATCAGGATCAAGCAGATAAAGCTCAACCTCGCCGGCCGGCATTTCCTTCAAATCGAATTGCAGTCTGACCGTTTCGCCGTGGGCTTGGCTGGCCACGTCAAAATCCCAGCGGTGATTGGGCGTCGCCGCAGAGCGCATGTCATCACTGAAGCGCGCCAGGGCCTTTTGCCATTCCGGATGCGGGAAATACAGCGAGACATACTCGCCGATGGGCGGCGGCTCGGCGCGATCGTGGCTGTCATAATCATTTTTGCTTTGCGGCAACACGCCCGCAAAATTGAAATCATCGCGCGCTGCGGCGCAGCTTGCCATGATTTGCACGCGCCAACCGCCGGCGCTGGTTGCGCCTGCCGGCGTTGCTTTCTGCGGGCCGGAGGAGAGATCCGGATCAACGAAAAGAATGTCTGTCGTCTCGTTCAGGTTTGCGATGTAGTATCCTTCCCAGGGCGCGAGCGCCGCGGCCTCCGGCCAACCGCTGGCATTGAACGTTCGCAGCGTCACGCTGTTGCCGCTTTGCAAACGCAGCTTGTTGATTGGAATGGTGAAGTTGAACGGCGCGCCGATGAAGTTGTGGCCGCGCTGCAAGGTAATGGCAAACTCCTGATCGGTGCGCACCGAGCGCGCTGTGCCGGTGACAATGACCTTGCCCGGCTCGTTGACGATCAGGAACAAGCTTTTTCCGGGCAACAAATCGCCGCTGTTGCGCAGTTCGGTATAAGGCTCTTTGTCGTTGAGATTTGGTGAAGCGAGCAGCGACAGGCCATAAAGCCGCCATTTGGTGTCATCATAAGGGCCAAGCTCGTCGGCGAGAACGGCATGGGCATTGGGTTCGTCCAGCAGCAGGGGCACGGAGATCAAACGATAAGCGGCTTGCGTATTGCCTGCCGGCTGCGCCACGGGAGTGCCCTGCTCATCATGCCGCGCCTCGCTGGAGACTTGTATTTGAATCGAGAAATATTGGTCCGGCGGTAGCCGGTCTTGTGCACTATCCGCATCGGTTGCCGTGATAAAATACTCCACCCCGCGCGAGGTTACGGCGTTTGCCAGAATATCGCCGCGATAATTGTTGCCGCCGGTGAGCGTCATTGACTGCTTGATGAAGCCGGGATCACCGGCGCGGCGATAATGCAAATGCGCGCCGGCAACGCCGTTGTCGTCGATGATGCTGGCCGTGATTGCAATGCTCTGGCCGTTGGGGCGTGACGATTCCGGCATATGCGAGATTTCCGGCGCCGCATTGCTGCGCAAGACCGTAAAATCCCGGCTCGCCGCAACGCCGCCGCCCGGGCTGGCGTTGCTCACGGAGAATTCACGCACACCCAAAGCTGCTGCCATCGAGAGGGTGAGCCGTGCACGCATGCTGGTCGTGCTTCTGACTTCGATGGCATTGACCGTGATGCCGTTGCCGACATTCACGGTGGTGGCATCAGGGAAGAAGTTCATGCCGAAAAATTCCACTGCAACCGTTTGCCCAATGCGGGCGGAGTCCGGAGCAATGCCGGTCAATACCGGCGCGGGATTGCTTACGGTAAAGGTTTGACTATTGGAGGCGCCGAGCGAGAAAAGGCGCGGCCCGGTGGCGGCAGCGCTGTCAATGGTGAGATTCACCGTCAGGCGCGTTGCATCGCTGAGTTGCTTTTGATTGACCGTGATATTCGGCCCAACATTCACCGTCAAATCTTCGCTCAAGTTGGCGCCGGTGAAAACAACTTCAAGAGTGTCGAGACGATTGCCGCCGGTGGGAGCGATACTGTCCAATATCACGCTTTGCGGCCGCACCGTGAACGTTTGCGTAGCAGAAGTTCCGCCGCCCGGGCCGCTGTTGGTCACGGAGAATTCGCGCTCACCCCGGGCCGCGCCGGCAGAGATGGTGAGATTCGCGGTCAAGCTGGTCTCGCTATTTACTTTGATCGAGTTGACTGTGATGTTCGATCCCACATGCACCGCAGTAGCATCGCCAAAGAAATTCGTACCGATGAAAACCACGTCGAGCGTTTGTCCGGCATCGCCTGCGGCAGGACTGAGTCCGGCCAATGTTGGCGCGGGATTGCGCACGGTGAACGTTTGGCTGTTCGACGTTCCCACGGAAAAATTGCGCGGCCCGGTGGCAGCTTGGCCGCTGATCGTGATATTCGCGGTCAAGCTGGTGTCGCCGCTATCCAGACTTTTTAGATTGACGGTAATGCCCGGGCCGGTGTTCACCGGAAGATTCTGATCAAAATTCGTTCCGGTAAAAATCACATTCAAGCTTTGCAAGCGATCGCCGGCGGCGGGATCGATGCTGGTCAGCGTCACCGTCTGCGGCTGCACGCGGAACATCTGCGTGGCTGAGGTTCCTCCGCCGGGCGCGGCATTGCTCACCGAAAAATTGTGAGCACCGGTGTCAGCCGCCGCGGTAATCGTGAGGTTCGCCGTCAGGCTGGTGGCACTGTTCACGACGATCGCATTCACCTCTATTCCCGGGCCGGTGTTCACCGTGGTTGCATCCTGAAAGAAATTGCTGCCGGTAAAAACCACCTCCAATGTCTGGCCAAGATCGCCGCTGGCCGGAGAAATTTCCGCCAGGGTGGGCGCGGGATTGTTGACGGTAAACGCCACGCCGTTGGATGAGCCGATTGAAAAATTGCGCGGCCCGGTGGCGGCATTGGCGCCGATGGTAATATTCACCGTTATGCTCTCTGGACTGTTGAACCGTTGCGAGTTGATCGAAATATCCGGCCCCACATTTACTGCCAGGCTTTCAGTGAAATTGGTGCCGGAAAAAATCACCTCCAGCGTTTGCAAACGATCTCCGCTGGCCGGCGCGAGCGCCGCCAACACCACGGTCTGCGGATTCACCGTGAAGGCTTGACTGGCCGAGACGCCTCCGCCGGGGCCGCTGTTGATCACCACGAAATCATGTCTGCCGGTGTCAGCCGCGGCGGTGATGGTGAGGTTTGCCGTCAAGCTGGTTGGGCTTGTCACGGTTATCTCATTCACGAGAATGCCATTGCCGGCATTCACCGTGGTGGCATCTTGAAAGAAATTGCTGCCGGTGAAAATCACGTCCAAGGTTTGTTCCATATCGCCGCGCGCCGGGGCAATGCTGGCCAGCGTGGGCGCGGGATTGGTAACAGTGAAAATCTGGCTGTTCGATTCGCCCACCGAAAACTCACGCGGCCCGGTCACAGCGTTGGCGGCGATGGAGAGATTCACGGTCAAACTCTCCGGACTGTGCAGCCTTTTGGAATTGATCGCAATATCCGCCCCGACATTTATCGCGAGATCGTCGGCAATGTTGTTGCCGGTAAAAGTCACCTCCAGCGTCTGCAAACGATTGCCGCTCGCCGGCGCGACCCTGCTCAGCGTCGGGTTAGCTGTCATGAACTCGAACACGCTCGAAAAGAAGCTTGGGCCAAAATTGTTTTTGGCATTGACGCGCCAGTAGTAGCGTGTGTTGTTGGCCAGCGGGCCCACCGGCCATGCGGTAACACTGAGGGTGGAATCATCCAAGACCGCGGTGGTGAAGTCTGCGCCGGTGGAAATTTGCAGCCGGTAGGAATTCGCGCCGGTGGCGGGCTGCCAGGAGAGCGTGGGCGTGAGCGGCTGGCCATCAGCGCTGTTGGCGGGCGTGAGCAAAACCGGCGGCAGCAGGCGCGGCGTGGCGTTTTTCGTGCCGCCGTACGCGCCCAGGTCGATGCGGCTGCCATTCGGCGCCGGCTCCTCGCCGACCGCATCCGCCGGATCACCGGCGTCGAGCGCCGGCGAAGTGTTTTGCAAGCGAAAATCGTTGGCCGCGGGATCGAGATAGCGCGGCGCCAGGCTAATATCGCCGACTCCGGAAAAATTGAATGCGCCGGCGTAATTGACTTCGTTGTTAAAAACATCGTTGTAACGGTGCACGCCAGGCGCTGCGTTGTTGTCAATTCCAACGCTGCTGTTGGTGATGATGTTGTTCTTCACCACCGCAGCGGCTGCTCCGGAAGTGATTTGCACCGCGGTCGCGCAGTTGTGAATCGTGTTGTTGATCAGTAGTGCGGCACCTGAAATGGCGACGCCGCGTCCCTGGCCTTGCCGGATGCCATAGATCACATTATGCCTGGCCACGGTGGCGCCTTGCAAAACCAGAGCATCTTCGGCAACGTTGTTGCCATCAAACACAAAGCCTGCGATTGTGCTGCCATGTGAATCAACCAGCATATTCGTACTGACCGCTCGAATCACCGTTCTGTTGAGAAAAAAATCGCGCGCCGAGGCCGAGAAATCCTCCGTATAACCGCCCAACAATACGACTTGTGCTTGCGGTTGCAAACCCTCGCTGAAATTGCCGGCAGCCACTTTGACAGTGTCGCCTGCACTCGCGCGAGTGAGCGCGGTTTGAATGTTGCGCACAGGCAAGTTGGCGGTGCCCGCGTTGGCGTCGTTACCGCGCGTGGCTGAGACATACAGCACGGTATTGGGTAACGTCGTGAACGTGCGGTCGCTGCCATTACTGGTTCCCGCGCTGTTGCTCGCAGTCACGCGAAAATGATAAGTCGTGTTGGCGGCAAGATTCGGCAAGACTGCGCTCACCTCCGTGGCGTTGTTGCCGGTCACAGGGCTTGGTGTTGCGGTTATTTCGCTGCCGTAACTCGTGGTCAAGCCGTATTGAAATTTGACCGTAGCGCTGGCAAGGTTGGCATTGACCGTGGCATTCAACGTGGCAGTGCGCTTGCCGACGTTGGTTGCAGCGTTCGTGGTCACGGTGGGCGGCGCCGGCGTCGTGGCCGAGGCCTCATTGGAATAGGCGGAGTTGCCGCCGTCGTTTTCCGCGCGCACGCGATAGGTGTATCTCGTTCCCGGCGTCAAGCCGGTGTCACTGTGATTCGTGCTGCCCGCGGCTTTGTTGAGGAGGAAGGTGAAAGCGCCGGTTCCAATTTTTCTTTCAATTCTGAAACGAGTCTCATTGCCGGATTGGTCGTTCCAGGTGAGATTGATTTGCGTGCTCGAAATCGCATTTGCCTGCAAGTTGGTCGGCGCCTCGGGCGGCGTGGGCGGTGGCGGATTGGCAGTGACCTGCAGGGTGGAAACAGAAACGCGATAGTTGTCTTCTTCGTTGCTTTCGCGGATGGTGGTGTCTGGGTCGAGGCTCAGCCAGACATAGTAACTCCCAGGGCTGGTTGTGTCCGGCACAGTCGCGAGTTCTCCGCTGAAATCTTTGCTTTCATTGAATCCCAGCGGCGGAGGCATGGTGTAGGAATGCAGGAAGCGGCTAAAATCTGGTTCTCCGGTGTTGTTCTTGGATAGGAAGAAATTGATTTTGATGTCAGTTATAACCAAATCCGCGTCGTTGTTGGTTATCGTGCCGCTCAAACTTATTGTGCCTCCGGGCGCGACGGCGTTGGGACTGAAGGAAAAGGCAGAAGCGAACAAATTTGGCACAAAGGTGTTCAGCACGCCTTTGAAAATGCCGGATTGAGAAGTTCCTGCCAAGACTACATCGCCTTGCCCTCTTGCAAGCGATGGAATCACGGACTCGGTCAGCCCCGTGCTCATGGGCACCCAATTCTGACCGCGATCTTTTGATCGAAATACTCCGCCGCCGTCTGTGCCAACGCAAAAATCATTAGTTGAGTTTTTGAGCAACGACAGCACATTCATGTTGGTCAAACCCGTGCTCACCCGCACCCAAGAATTGCCGTTGTTGGTTGAGCGGTACACACCCCCGGCCAGCGTGCCGACCCAGATTTCATCCAGGGAATTGATTGCAAAGGCGCGCACGCGGGTGTGAAGTAAGCCGCTGTTGACCGGCGACCAGCTTGCCCCTTCATCCAGCGAGCGAAAGATGCCGGTGTCAAACGTGCCGGCGAAGAGGTGCCCGCTGCTGTTGACGGCTACGGCGCGAATTTTTCCATCCGCGAGGCCGCCGGCCAGTTGCGTCCAGAGGCCGCCGGTGCGACTCGCAAAAACGCCGGAGCCATCGGTGCCCGCAAAAACGCGGCCCTCGGAGTTGATGGCCATACAGGTGATGGAAAGATTGGTCAAGCCATTATTCACCTGCGCCCAGCTTTCGCCGTCATCGGTGGAGAGAAAAACGCCGCCGCCATTCGTGCCGGCAAAAACATAGCCATTCGATTGAATGGCAAACGCCGAGACGTATGGGTTCGTCAAGCCATTGTTGATCGCCTGCCACGTTGCGCCCTCATCCTCCGACCGATAGATGCCGCCCTGCTCGGTGCCGGCAAACAGAACGCCGGCGCGGTTGGCTGCCATTGCCGTGATGCGACCCTGATCGCTGGGACCACCGCTCTTTTGCCAGAAGGATTGCGCTCGCGCCTCGCCCAGCGCCAGCGCCTGCCACAGAAGAAGGATTACCACGTGGGTGGTGCCGCGTGATCCGGGCAACACCTGCAACCGGCTGAGTTTCATCGTTTCTCTCCCATTTGGCGGCGCTCTTGCCAAAGTCTCAGCAGGCCGCCCGTCGATTTTTTTGTCCCGCCAGCTTTGGATTGCCGCGGTGCGAAATTTTCACTTCTGGTGAGTTGTGGCGTTTGAGCCGAATGCCGGCAATCTCATGGCAGTGGCGGTGGCGTTGGCAAAGATTGCGGCGTGGGGGCAGCCCCATTCTTGGTGTTGCCACCGGCAAGTATGGCTACCGTGAGGGCGGCAACGCCAGCACCGCCGCCAAGTAAGAACCACTTCGCCATGCCGCGTCTCTTCTTTTGCGAAGCTGTGGCAGAATCCGGTGCTGCAGGTGGGGAGGACAACGCGACTGGTGTCGTACGCTGTTCTTCGGCGCGAACTTGTTCGACGAGGTCGACGAAACCGGGATAATCCTGCTCAGGATCGGGTTGATAGTCCGATGCGAGGCGCAGCATGGCGCGAACCGTCTCGCGGGCTTGCTGCGCATCATCCCGGGCTTGATAGACCATGGCCTGCACGCGATAGGCCCGCAATTGTGCCGCGACGGGCAGGCTGCTTTGCTTCAAACAGCGATCGGCCTGCGCCAGCGCTTCATCAAAATTGGCCTCATGAAATTCCCGCTCCGCCGCGGCCAGTTCGGACGCACAGGGAGTTTGCGCCCGCGTGTGATCCACCAAACCGGTGCTCAACCAGAGGGACAAGCTCAGGGCAGTGAATGACCAGAGGCCGATTGGCCGCCGCGCGCCATGTCTGCTGTGAGGCATAAGCAATCTCCGGGCTATTGAAGTTTTTGCAGCGTGAAACGCAAAGGCTCGTTGACATTGCCTTCCAACAGAATCGTTTTGGCCGGACCCACCATACGATAACCTTCCTGCCGAACCGCGATCGTGTGCAGACCGATGTGCAACATGAGCTGCTTGGGCGCTTTTTGATTGAGGTCGTTGCCGTCAACAATGATGCTGGCATACACCGGATTGTTCGATTGATCGAAAGCGGTCACGCGCAGCGTCGCCTGCCTGTTGAAATCGATCTCGAGCGACACTTCTTCGTCCGGCGCGATCGTTACGTTCTTTTCCCATCTCCCCAGCGTGGGATGAACCGCCGTCAGGCGATGCACGCCGGCCGCCAGCGTTTTGGTGAAACGCAGGGTTGATTCCTGCCGCTCCAGCGCGCCATTGAGGTAAATGGTGCCAAACGGTTTCACCAGCACACTCAAGGTTCCGGTCTGCAACTGCAGTCTGCCGAATGCTTCGCTGGTTTGTCCGGAAAATATTGTTACGAAAGTGGTGTCGTCCTTGTATCCCGGCAGGCGCAAGATGATTTCATGCCGGCCGGCGGCGATCACTGCTGTTTGGGGAGTCACGCCGAACGCGCGTCCGTTCAGCAGAATTGCGGCGCCGGCAGGATCGGATTTGATCGCGAGTGTGCCCGCTGCCGGCGTTGTCTCGCTTGGCAGCGGGTTTCTCTCCAGCACGAAACGGCGCGGAGGATTCGCGCCGTGCGACAGCACAAGCTCCTCCCGCCGGGTTTGATGGCCGGGTGCTGAGATGTCGATGTCATGCCGGCCCACGTTGAGCCGCAGATCGGCAAGTTCCACAGCCGCGACTGGCCTGCCATCGATTTTCACACTGGCTTCCGGCGGCGCGACGGTGAGCCTCAGCTTCGCTGCCGGCCGCATGGTGAATGAGAAAGCCTCCGGCCGGCCTGCAATGATTGTCACCGCCGTGTCGAGCGGGAAGTAATCTGCCTTTTGCAGCCGCAGCGCGATCCGGCCTGCGCGCGCCGGGGTCATTTTCAGCGGTGTGACACCGGTGGAATCGCCATCGAGGAAGACGGTTGCGCCGCCGGGCTGGGTGGCGAGCGAGAGGCTGGGAAGGGGAGATTGTGCGAGTTCGCCGGAATTGCGCGCGAGTCTTTGTGAAAGCAAGATCGCAGCCACAACAACAATCGCGGCCAGCGCAGCCAGGGCGATTCTTCCCAGCGGCCGTTTGCCGGAGCGCTTGACTGCTGCCGGAGAAATTCGCGCGGCGGCAGCCTGTTCAAATTCGGTGAGTGCTGCGGCCATCTCCGCGGCTGATTGAAATCGCCCGTCAGGGTTTTGCGCGAGCGCTTTCATCACAATCTTCGCCAGTTCCCTGGGAATGGCCAGATTGAGGCGCTCCGGCGAAGGCAGGTTGCCTGCCACGATCGCCTGGCGGGTTGCGAAATCAGTCAAGCTCGCGTCAAAGGGCGTTTTGCCCGTCAGGGTTTCATACAAACTCATGCCTGCGGAATAGAGATCACTGCGGTGATCGACCTGGGACATGCCGTGAATTTGCTCGGGTGACATGTAGTGCAGCGTGCCGCCGGTGATCGTGCTGGTGGTGGGTTCGGAAGGATGCTGCAGCTTGGCCAGCCCGAAGTCCATCACCTTCACCGTGCCGAGGCGATTGACCATGATGTTGTTGGGTTTCAAGTCGCGGTGAATGACGCCGGCGCGGTGGGCGTGCTCGAGGGCGTGCAGGATTTGGTGGAAAAGAGGCAGCGCTTCGGCATGCGGAAGCGGGCCGCGGCTGCGGAGTATTTGCGCCAGCGTGTCGCCGTCAACGAATTCCATCACCAGCAGCAGCCCCAACTCGGTTTCCCGCAGCGCATGCACGTTGACGATGAAGGGATCTTGCAGCTTGCCGAGCGCGCGCGCTTCCGCGCGAAACCGTTTTAAGAAGCTCTCGTCACGCGACAGCCCGAGGTCCATCATCTTGAGCGCCACGATCTTGTCGAGCTGAAGGTCGAGGGCCTGGTAGACGACGCCCATGCCGCCTTTGCCGAGCAGCGCGATGATGCGATAGTTGTCAATCGTCTTGCCGATGAGCCTTGCTTCCATCAGTCGACGCGAGTCGTTATGAGGTCACAACAGCCGGCAGCGCCTTTTCCTTGCAGGCTGGCCGCGCCGGCGGTCTCATTTCAACCGGCTCCGGCCAACGCCCGAGGATTGGGTAGCGTCTGATTGCCTTCACCGGCAGCCCAGCAGGAGCACGTCCCCGCCCGGCCTGCGCGGCGATTGGTGTGGGGCCAAACACCTTCCTGGAAGACGAATTTTTCACGCAAGCGCGGCTGCGCGGCACTGCGACATGCCCATCACAACAATGCCGTGCCTGAAGATGGCGAGGAACGATCAGCTCAGAAGGTGAACCGTTACACCTTTCAGCTCATTCCGCCGCAGCGAAAAAAGCTGCTAAGCGATAGAATGGACAGCGGGAGCAACAGCCCGTGCAGGTAAGCGGATTCTATGCCCCAGATTTTGGGTGGGTTGATTTATCGTCATGACGGCATTACTCACAAAGTATGTACGTTGCCCGCCATCCGGCAAAAGCCCGGGAATACGTAACGCTGGTCTGTATGCTTGCAGCAAAGCACAATCACGGCATGCTTCCCTGCCGGGCCTCAAAACGACGTCCTGATGATGAGTAATATCCTGGGAGGGAAAAAATCAGGGCGGGAGTATAGCAATCCTAAAGAAATTGCGCAAGCGCAATCTTCCGTGCGTTCGGCGGCAAGGCCGGTTGCGGCGCGTTGCGGTGCCGGCCTCTTGCCCGCGGCGGTGCGGCTTGCCTAAATCTTGTCTTCCAAAATCTCCCGGCGCGGTTGGGGAATGACGACTTTGCTCACCAACAGTCCTTTGTTGCGAATGTAGTTGGCGCCGGCCTCCACCGCCGCGGTCACGGCCGCGACCTCGCCGGTGAGGGTGACGTAGCCCTTGCCGCCAATCGCCATGGCGAGATGAATTTGCATTAATTGCACGTTGGCCGCCTTGACTGCGGCATCGGCCGCTTCGATCACCGAAGCCACCGAAAATGTTTCGATGATGCCCAGCGCGCCGGTCGCGGTGATGAGACGGGTGCCACTGATCGCGGGAAAAACTTCCGGATGCACATTGGAGATGAGCAGGCTGTCCACCACGGTTTCGCCGCCGCGATCCAGGCCCACCTGCATGCTTTCGTGCACCGCGGCGGTATCGCCCGCCACCATCACCATGAACTTGCCCGGACAAATGCTGCGATTGAACACGATCTGCACGCCGGCGGTTTTCAGCAGCGCATCCGCAACTTCATAGCCGCGGGCGATGGAGGTCAATTCTATCAGGCCGATGGCGTTTTCCATGCTACTCCTTTGCGATAACGATGACTTGATCGACCGACACCACCCGGCCGGTGAGGCTGGCGTGCACCGGCACGCTCAGGCGGTCAGCTTCGGGCTGCGCGAGCAGATCACCCATCTCCACGCGATCGCCGGGCCGCACGCGCGGCTGCGGCGCGGTGCCGGTGGGCGGTTGCAGGGGAATGGCCACCTGCGCCGGCGAGATGGTCTCCTCGAACAGGGGCGCTTCCTGCGTGAATTTGTACAAGCCCAATCGTTGCATCAGCCGTTGCGTGGGCACCGAGCGGTAGGCCTTGAGCGGGTGCACCTCTTTGGTGAGCTTTTGCAGTTGTTCCGGCGGCAGCCAGCGGTTGCTCGCTTTGAGATCACGCTTGGTCACCACACACACGTTGCGCGGATCCAGCTCTTCCGGGCAGGCCCACAGCGTGCAGATGTTGCATTCACAACAAGCCTGCGCCCACAGGCAGAGCGTCTCGCTCAGCGGGCCGGTGGTCAGCAGCGAACGCATCACCAAATGCGGCTGAATCGGATAGCCGAGCAGATAGCGCGGACACATCTCGGTGCACAGGCTGCATTGATCACAGGCCGATTTGCCGATGCGCTTGAAGGCGCGTTCGGATTGGGATTTTCTCTCCGCCAGCCGGGTTTCGCGGCCCAGCACGATGAGGCCGCTGGTCACGGCCGTCACCGGCGTGCTGAGATCGGTGACCACTTTGCCCATCAACGGGCCGCCATCCAACAGAACAAAATCAGCGATGGTGGCGCCGCCGGCCACCGCCAGCACCTCGCCGTAGCTCATGCCCACCGGAAACCAGGCGGTGAGCGGCTGCTTGACGTGGCCATGAATCGTCAGGAGTGAATGCGTGACGGCGTGGCCTTGCGCCGCGCGATAAACGTTGAACAAGGTCTCCACGTTTTGCACGACCACCCCGACGTGCACCGGCAGGCCGCCGGCGGGAATGCGGCGGCCGGTGCTGTGAAACACGACTTCGAATTCATCGCCGGCCGGATAAACGTCTTCCATTTCGAAGATCGACATATCCGGTTCGAGATGGGGAGTGAGGGCCTGAATCGATTTGCGGTTCTTGTGCTTGACCGCGACTATGCCGCGTTGCGCGCCGACGTGCTGCATCACCAGCCGCAGCCCCGCCACCATCTCGCCGGCGTAATGCTCCATCAGCGCCTTGTCTTTGTAGAGCAGCGGCTCGCATTCCGCGCCGTTGGCGATGACCGTATCGGCGCGCGTGTCGATTTTTTTGTAGGTGGGAAAACCGGCGCCGCCCGCGCCCACGACGCCGGCATTGCGCACCAGCTCAACCAGGTTTTTCATTGGCCGTCCGATTGCGGGTTACATGGTCAGCGCCATGATCGCTTTGGCGGTGTGCAGGCGATTCTCAGCTTCCTGATAAATCACCGACTGCGGCCCGTCGAGCACGGCATCCGTCACCTCATTGCCGCGATCGGCGGGCAGGCAGTGCATGTAGATCGCGTTGGGCTTGGCGAGCTGCATGCGGCGCTCGTCGCAAATCCAGTCGCGGTACTTTTTGGAAATTTCCAAAGCGCGCTGCGGCTCATGGAACAGCGACTCGATGCCCCAGCTTTTGGCATAGATGATGTCGGCTTGCGCGCAGGCGGCATCCATGTCATGCACGATTTCGAATTTGGTGCCGGCCGCCCGTGCGTTGGCTTGCGCTGCTGCGATTACCGGCTGCATTAAATCATACTCGGGCGGATGCGCCAGCACCACGTCCAAGCCGAAGCGCGGCATGAGCAGGCACAGGCCCTGCGGCACCGACAGCGGCTTGGCGTAGGAGGGTGCATAGGCCCATGACACCGCGATTTTTTTGCCGCGCAAGTCCTTGCCGAAAATCTCGCGCATCGTCATCAAGTCGGCGAGCGTCTGGCAGGGATGATCGACGTCGCATTGCATGTTGATCACCGGCTTGTCCGCCCAGCGCGCGATCTCGCGCATGTAGGTGTTGCCTTCGCCGGGCACGAGATCATGGCGCACCGCGATGCCGTGGCCATAGGAAGACAGAATCAAGGCGGTGTCCTTCGCGCTTTCACCGTGGGAAATTTGTGAGCTGGAGGAATCGATGAAGTGCGCGTGGCCGCCGAGCTGGGTGATGCCGGCCTCGAAGGAATTGCGCGTGCGGGTGGACTTGTCGAAAAACAGCAGAAAGATGGTCTTGTCCGGCAGGTAGCGGTGCGGCACGCCTTTCTTGAACATGAATTTCAGCTCGGCCGCCGTCTCCAGCGCGAGTTCGAGTTCCTCGCTGCTCCAATCCTGCGTCGAGATGTAGTCTTTGCCACGCAACGATCCGATCATAACTTCTCCTGAAAAGGGATGGGGTGAGTATGAAAAACGTCAATCACTCAGGGCAGACCCCTCCAGGGGTCCTGCTGAAGTCGCGAACTTTGGAGTGAATGCTCCGGCAACGGCTTGGCCGCAGCATCAAAATCCTCAGAGTCTTCACGACACTTGAAACTCTAGAAACCTCGGCTCAGCCGAGGGTGGAACATTTTTGGACGGATACGACTTCAGCAAACGTGAATAGCAGGGCACGAACTTGCCAAACTCCAGCACCACTGCGCCGGCTCAAAAGCCGTGCGCAAATTCGGCATAGAACGCCATGGCCTTGACGAGATGATCAATCGGTATATACTCATTGGGCGCGTGCGCCAACACTTCATTACCGGGCCCGAATCCCAGCGTCGGAATGTTGAACATGCCCATGCTGCCCACGCCGTTGGTGGAGAACGTCCACTTGTCGACTTTGGGATCGGCGTTGAACAGTGTGCGGTAGCTCTGGCGCGCCCGCGCGAGCAACGGATGTTCCTCCGGCAACACCCAAGTGGGCATGTAGGATGGCATGGGGAACACGGTCCCGGTGTAACTCGCGGCGCGGTATTCCGGCACCCACACCTGCGCGTTGGCCTGCTGAAATGCGGGCAGATTGCGGATTTCCGCCAGGCTGCTTTCGATGGTCTCGCCGGCTGTCAGGCGCCGGTCGAGATGAATGGTGCAGGAATCGGCGACCGCACAAAGCGAGGGGGAAGTCGAGCGAATGTCGGAAATCGTGACGCTGCCCTTGCCGAGAAAATCGTCGTGGCGCAGCCGGCCGTGCAGCTCCGCGATCGCGCTGATGATGGGCGCCATGTGATAGATGGCGTTGACCCCGCGCTCCGGCGCCGAGCCGTGGCAGGACACGCCCTCGGTCTTCACTTTGATCTCCAGCCGGCCGCGATGGCCGCGATAGACATTGAGATTGGTCGGCTCCGTCAGCAGCACCGCGTGCGGCCGAAACTTGTTTTCCTCCACCAGGTATTTCCAGCACAGCCCTTCGATATCCTCTTCCAAAATGGTGGCGATCACCCACACCGACACGTCAGCCGGGACGCCAACTTCGGCCAGAATCTTTCCGGCATAAACCGCGCTTGCCAACCCGCCTTTTTGATCACACGCGCCGCGGCCGTAGATCTTGCGGTCTTTCACCACCGGTTGAAACGCCGGCGTTTCCCACAAGTCAGGATTGCCGACGTCCACCACGTCGCAGTGGCCGTCAATCGCCAACACGCGCGGCCCGCTGCCGATGCGGCCCATGAGATTGCCGAGGCCGTCCCGGCGAATTTCATGATAGCCGAGTTTTTTCATCTCCTGCTCCAGGCGCGCAATCACCGGCTCCTCTTTGCCGCTGGTCGAGGGGATTGCCACCAGGTCGCACAAAAAGGCGGTGATCTCACCTTCCAGTTCCTGCGCTCGCCGCAAAATGTCGCTCACCGTGTTCTCCTTTCAAAAAGTCATTATGCCTGCGGCCCGGCCACCCGGGCATTGAATGCTTCGATGTGCCGGTCGATTTCGTCGATTTGATTTTGAATCGCCAGCCAGTAATCCGGATAATCGTACCACTGCGCCTGCAGCTCCTCGAGCCGGCGGCCTTGCTGCTCGATCCAGGTGTAGTATTTGAGATGGTGAATCCGCTTGCGCTCGAGCTGCGTCAGCTCGAGCAGGAAATCCGTGCTCACGCCGCGCAAATGACGGTGGTAATCGGCGATGGCGTGCTCACGGGTGTAAGGACCCTCGGCCGCGCGCAATTCCTCCAGGCGGCTGGTGTAGAGATCCATCGAATCGGTGAACACCGTGAAGATCACGTCGCGCTCAGTCAGCTCGAAATAGCGGGAGAACTTGATGGCGGCGATGAGATTGGCAATGCCGGAAATGCCGAGCAGCGGCAGTTGTTGGATGCATGCCGCAGGCACACCGCTGGCCGCCAGATAGTCCTGGCCGGCCGGTTCATTGAACAGACGGATCAGACTCATGCAGGCCTCGTCGTCAACCGCAGCGACCACGTCGGTGTTGCGCACGTTGTGAATCCACGGCACGTGCTTGTCGCCAATGCCCTCGATGCGATGACTGCCGTAGCCGTTGGCCAACAGCGTCGGGCATTGCAGCGCTTCGGCGGCGACGATTTTGGCATGGGGAAATTTTTGCTTCACATAATCGCCGCAGGCCAGCGTGCCGGCGGAACCGGTCGACGAAACGAAGCCCGCCAGCCGCTGGTTGGGCTGGTGCACGGCCGCGAAGACTTCCTCCACCGCCCGGCCGGTGACATGAAAGTGCCAGAGGTAGTTGCCGAACTCTTCGAACTGGTTGAAGATCATGATGTCGTTGCGCGTGCGCCGCAATTCCCAGCACTTGTCATAGATCTCTTTGACGTTGGATTCGGAACCAGGCGTGGCGATGACTTCGCCGGCAATGGCCTTGAGCCAGTCAAAGCGCTCGCGACTCATGCCTTCCGGCAAAATGGCAATCGACTCACAATCCAATAGCGCGGAATTGTAAGCGCCGCCGCGGCAGAAATTGCCGGTGGAGGGCCACACGGCTTTGTGGCTGGTGGGATCGAACTGGCCGGTCACCAGACGCGGCACCAGGCAGCCAAAGGTGGCGCCCACTTTGTGCGCGCCGGTGGGAAACCATTTGCCCACCAGGGCAAGAATGCGCGCCGGCACGCCGCTCAGGCGCGCGGGAATTTCGAGAAAATTCACACCGCCAAACAAGCCACCGCTATCTCGGGGTTCATTCTTCCAGGTAATGCGAAACAGGTTGAGCGGATTCACCTCCCACAAGCCCACCCGGCGCAGTTGGCTGGAGATGGCTGCAGGAATTTTCTCCGGGTGCATGAGTTGATCAAACGTCGGAATGATGAGATGGCGCTCACGCGCGCGTCGCACGGCCTGCTGCAAGGTTGGCTCATGGATTTGCAGGTCGATCATAGTGACTCCTGATGAGATGACAATTTCCGTTCGACCTCCGCCAGGCTGTTCTCGACACGCAGCGGCTGGCGGCGCACCGCCTGCATCACACCTTGAATGTCTTTGAGGCCGTTGCCGGTGACCATCACCACCGCAGTGGCATTTTCCGGCAGGCGGCCGTCGCGCGACATTTTCGTGAGGCCGGCCAGTGCCGTGGCGCCCGCAGGTTCGGCGAACACGCCGGCACGGCGCGCCAGAGTCGACATGGCGGAGAGAATTTCCTCGTCGCTCACCGCGATGAATTCACCCTGCGAGGCGCGTACCGCTGCCAGCGCTTTGATTTGATCGCGCGGCACGCCCACGGCAATGCTGTCGGCGAGGGTGTCGGGCACGATCGGCGCGGCTGCGGCAGCGCCCTGTTGCCAGGCCTGCACCAACGGCGCGCTGCCCTGCGCTTGCACGCCGATCATGCGCGGCAGCCGGTCGATCAACCGCACCGCGTGCAGGTCGGTGAAGCCTTTCCACATGCCCTGCAGAATGCAGCCGTCGCCCACGGAAACAAACACGCAATCCGGCATCTGCCAGCGCAACTGCTCGCCAATTTCCAGGGCCGCGGTTTTCTTGCCCTCGCCGAGATAGGGATTGATCGCGGTGCTGCGATTGTACCAGCCCCACTTTTCCGCGGCCTGGCAGCAGAGATCGAACGCCTCGTCGTAAGTGCCGCGCACCTGCAGCACGAGCGCGCCATAGAGCAGCAGTTGCGCCAGTTTGGCGGCCGGCGCATTTTCCGGGACAAAGATGACGGTGCGCAGTCCCGCCACTGCCGTGAATGCCGACCACGAGGAGGCGGCGTTGCCGGTGGAGGCGGCCGTGACCGTGGTGACGCCCTTCTCCAAAGCCTTGACGATGGCCACCGAGCTGGCGCGATCCTTCAACGAGGCGGTGGGATTGCGGCCGTCATCCTTGATCCAAAGCGAACGCAATCCCAACTGTTGCGCCAGCACTGTGCTGTGATAGAGCGGAGTCGCGCCGACGGCCAAAGGTTGAATGTAATGGGAATAGTTGATCGGCAGGAGTTCCTGAAAACGCCAGTGCGTGAAATCCCGATTAGCGTCAAGCGCTTCGCGCGTCAGCCTTTTGGCCACGGCGTCGTAGTCATAGCACACCTCGAGCGTGCCGTGCAGCGGGCCGCAAGCAGGACAGGTGTAGTCGATCTCTGCCGGAGAAAAGTTGCGGTTGCAGGAGACGCAGCGCAGATGAGAGAGATTGGGCATGAAGACTCGTGTGGTTGGTTATGGCCGCTGTTGAATAGCCGGGCGATTGCTTTCGATTCTCATTGGCCAGCTTGCGAGTGAAACCGCAAGTTGGCAGTTCAAGGCCTCGCCCGCGATTCCAGTTGCAGGCGAGTGGCCTGTTCCCTTCAAAAGCCTGACTCCAGCCGATGTCATTCTGCAAGGATTCCGTGAAGATTCGAGCACGGCGCCGGGGATTTTACAGGCTTCCTTCTGCATGACACGCGGAAGCATTTGAGGCCATAAGGTGCGCAGAGTCAGAATAGCGTTCTGAAAGATTCTTAACCACAAAGTAAATATATGAACCGCGGAGTCGCGGAGAGTGCAGAGTTTTGAAATCAAGAGAATCCTTCTCCGCGTTCTTCGCGTCTCGCGGTGAGCTTTTGAGGTGAATGACACGGCAGTGTGCCGAAATCTTCACAAGATCCTTACTGGATGACAGTGGTGGTGGATACCTCGTGAGAGACAACAGTGTACGAATCGGGCTTATTGCTGCCCACAGGGCATCAGATTTCAGCTTGTCTGAAATATGGCGTAGTTATCTATCCGCTGGGTTGTTTCAATCCGTTGACGACTTTCTTTGTGTTACGGTTTATCAGCGTCGGGAAAATCAAGGTCACCCAGCATTAGTGCTCTGCTACCGCGATTTCGTTGTTCTGCCCACTTGTGGGGCATTGCGCCAACCGGCGAATCCATTGGCTTCAATCCGGCTGCCTCTGCCTCCGCCGCATGGGCAGGCGATAGTGCCGGCGGCCATCGAATTGATAGAGCGCATTGGCCACCGCGGCCGCGGTCGGCACCAGCCCGATTTCGCCCACGCCTTTGGCGCCGTATGGGCCGTGCGGGTCCGCCACTTCAACGCCGATCACCTCGATCTCCGGCATCTCTTTGGCTCTCAGAATTCCGCATTGCCGCAGCCGGGTGCTCACCGGCACACCGTTCGCCAGCGGCAGATCCTCGGTGAGTGCATAACCCAGGCCCATGTGAATCGAACCTTCGATCTGGCCTTCGAACAAATTCGGATTGATGATTCTGCCGGCGTCATGGGCGGCATAGATCTTGGCGACATTGCCCTGCTCATCGAGCACGGCCACTTGCGTGGCATAGCTGTAAGAATAGTGCGTGACGGCTTCCTCGTGATCGGACTTGGGCGAGGTGGTCCAATCACAAATCCATTCGCCTTCGTAGACGCGGCCTGCCAGCTCCGCCAGCGGGCTGCGTTCGAGATCCTGCCGCAGCCGCTGCGCCGCTTTGATGATGGCATTGCCGATGATGGAGGTGGCGCGCGAAGCCGTGGTCATGCCCGCCGAGGCCGCCGCCGCGGTGCTCACTTGCACTTCGACGAGCTTGGGATCAATACCGGTTTCATTGCAGAGAAACTGCACCGCCATGGTGTGCACGCCCTGGCCCATCTCCGTCCAGCCGTGGTGAATGATCACCTGGTGCGGTGAGGCAATCACGATCTTCACCTTGCCCTCATCGCGCATGCCGTTGCCGATGCCCGTGTTCTTGAGGCCGCAGGCAATGCCGGCGTAACGGGCGGCTTGGAACGGTTCCTTGACCGCCAGCAAGGTGGCGCGCACGCCGCAGCCGCCGCGAATCACCTGGCCGGTGGCAGTGCGGCTGCCGTCACGCAAGGCGTTGTCATAGCGGAATTGCCAGCGGTCGAAGCCGCCCTGCGCGCAGAGATCATCGATGCAGCTCTCCAGCGCAAACGTGACTTGATTGACGCCGAAGCCGCGCATCGCGCCGCAGGGCAGATTGTTGGTGTAGGCCGCCCGGCTGATGACATACACATTCGGAATGTGATAGGCGCCGGTGGCGTGGCCGGCAGCGCGTTCCAGAACTTTCATGCCCACCGAAGCATAGGCGCCGGTGTCGCCGAGGATGTCCGCCTCGAGCGCAGTGAGCCGGCCGCTGCGATCGCAGGCGAGCGTGTAGGTCATGCGCAGCGGATGGCGTTTGGGGTGCATGCGAATCGACTCATCGCGCGTGAGCGTGATTTTCACCGGCCGCTGCAGCAACCGCGCAAAGAGCGCCGCGTGGCCTTGCACCGAGAGATCCTCCTTGCCGCCGAAGCCGCCGCCGCTGGGAACCAGAATCACTTCGACGCCGGCCTCGGGCAGAGCGAGCAGCCGCGCGATCTGCTTTTGATCTTCATAGACGCCCTGTCCCTGCGAATAAACTTGCACGCCGTCGGCAGTGGGCAGCGCCAGGCAGCATTCCGGCTCCAGAAAGCCGTGTTCGATCATCTGGGTCTGATAGGTGCCGCGTGCAACAAACGCTGCCGCGGCCAACGCCTCGGCGACTTCGCCCCGCTCAATCACGGTTTCGGAGAGGAGATTGCCGCCCGGATGTAGGCGCGGACTCTCCGGCCGCAGTGCCGTTTCCGGATCGGTGATGGGCTCGAGCACTGCATACTCAACCTCGATCATTTCCACCGCTTCGCGCGCGCGATCTTCACTTTCCGCCACCACGCCTGCGATGACATCGCCGACGTAGCGCGTCTCTTCGCCCACCGCGACCAGCAACGGCCAGTCGTTGATAATCAATCCAATGCAACGTTCACCGGGAACGTCTTTGGCCGTGAACACGCGCAGCACCCCCGGCAGTTTTTCCGCGGCCGCCGTGTGCAGCGCGCGCACTTTGGCGCGCGGATGCTCACTCAGTTTCAACGCGCCGTACACCATGCCGGCAACGCTCATATCCGCAACGAACGGACGTTGGCCCAACACCAAATCCGCGGCCTCGTACTTGGGATGCCTGCTGCCGATACGGCCGTCCCCGGCGGGCGCAGGAATTTCACGGCCGGCGCGCAGCGCTTCGGCAGCGAGCAGAATCGCGTCTTCGATTTTTTTGTACCCCGTGCAGCGGCACAAATGCGGGGTCAATGCCTTCTGCACTTCCTGCCGGGAAGGATTGGGATTGTGATCGAGCAGCACCTTGCCTTGCATCACGATGCCGGGGATGCAAAACCCGCATTGCACGCCGCCGCTGGCAACAAAGGCGTTCGCGAACACCGACTGGCGGTAGCCACCGAGGCCTTCGATCGTCATCACGCGGCCGTCTGCTGCTTTTTTCATGGGCGTGGCGCAGGCCAGCACCGCTCTGCCGTTCAACTCCACCACGCAACAGCCGCAGGCGGCTTGCGGGGCGCAGCCGTCTTTGGGAGAAAGCACGCCGGCGTGTTCCCGCAGATAACGCAGCAACGACAGTTCCGGATCACCGTGATATTCTTGCGCGGCGCCATTGAGCGTCAGTTTCATGAAGCACCTCTTCTCCAATTGTGTTTCAGCTCGAGGGAACAACGTTGAAATCACCGGAAATCGGAGGTGGCACTGCGCCGGCAGACTGGCTGCCGGCCGGTTGCAGCAGCAAAGCGGCATACACCTGCTGTGCGCCGCGCACGCCTTCCAGCAGCGTGCGCAGAATGTGATACGGCCGCAAGTCAACCAGCTCAGGCGAGGCTGCGCCGGTTGCGAGCGCAAAGGCGAGCGGCTGATCGTTGTGATCGAATTCCATTTCGATCTGCGCTGACCGGAAAAGGTATTTTTGCCCTGCGGCTGCGCGCGTGAGCTGATACTCTTCGCCGGCAAGGCGGCCAATCAGCGTGTCGGGCGCGGCGAAGTAGAAGCCGTTGCCCTGCGCGGATTTCTCAAAGCTGGCTTGCGTGAAAAAGAAACGCGGCTTCTCGATGAACGGACCGCCGGCCTCCGGGCAGTAGGTGTCGCAATTGCCGCAGTCATTGCAGAAATCCGCGAGATTGGCGATTTGCTGCGCCTGCGCCAGCACGAATTCACCCGCTGGAATCGCAGTGAGCTTGCCGTCGTCGACGCGATAGTTGATCAGCGGCAGGCTTTTTTTCCCAATGGGAAGCGAGAAGTTGGCGGCGTTGGGACACACGGGCAGACATTTGTTGCAGGTAATGCAATCAAAGAGTGCAAGATGGCTGTTGATCTTGGGCGGCGCTTTGCGATTCATGCGCGCGTGATACTGCGGATCGTGCACCAGCGCCGGCACGATTCTGCCGGCATTGATCTCGCCGGCAGCCGCCACGCTGGCGGCAGTTCCGCCCGCGTCCGCCAAAATAAACTCAGCGATCGTGCGGCTGCCGGTTTCTGCCATTGCTTGCTTGAGATTTTTGAGATAATCGAACAGCCGCGTGTAGCCGCCGGTCTTGAGCAAATCGGTGCAGGTGGAAACCGGCCGCAGGTTGCAGGCCACGGCCGCTGCGAAATTTTGTTTGTTGATGCCGGCGGAGAAGGAAAGGTGAAATCCCGCGCCCATGGCCTGGCGAAAGCGCTGCATGGCGTGCATCGCCAGCACGTGCAGGGGCGGCCCGGAGAGGTAGATAAATTCATCCTTGAAAATGCGCTCGTGATTCTTCACCACCAGCGTATTGGTGAATTTCGCGCCGACGTGACGGCCGTGGCGGCCGGCGAAAGCCTGCAGCCGCTGCAGCATGGCCACCGCTTCGTCAAATTGCAGGTCCGTTTCGAAGGCCTGTGGATCGAGTTGCATCTCGGTGTAGCCCAGCGCTTCGTGCAACACGCGGCGCACGGTTTCATATCCCAACAGGGTGGGATTCATCTTCACGATCACATGAAAGCCGTGCACGCTGATCAAATGCTGCACGATGTTTTCGATCTCCTCGCGCGGGCAGCCGTGAAAAGTGGAGAGCGTCACCGAATCCGAAAGGTTGGGGGGAATGGCGGTGTGCCGCAAGTGGCGGAACGCCGGCGGCAGCGTGGCGAGCGCCGCGGCAATCGCAGCCTCGGCATTCTGCATGCCGGCCAGCCAGCGCTGCATCGGCGGCGAGGAAATGCCCGCTAGATCATAGCCCACCGAGAGGTCGAAAACCGTGGCGTAGAAGGGATCGCCGGCCGGCACGCCGAGCAGCTCCAGCTTCTCGATAAGCTTGAGCAGCACCCAGGCGTTGACATACTCTTGATAAGACTCGTGCAGCCGCAGCTCTTGCGACCATTCGATATTGTAACCCACGTTGCGCACGTCGATGCACGGCCGCGGAATTTGCAGTTGATCGCGTATCTGCACCGTCTTCAGCTCGATGATCCGGCTGCCGCCGAGAAAGGCCAGCACGATGTTCTGCGCCATCTGCGTGTGCGGCCCGGAAGCCGGGCCCAGCGGCGTTGCCGGCCGCCGGCCATGAAAATCCACGGCAAAATCGAATCCCGGAAAGCCGCGAAACATCTTGCGGGCCGGGTAGCCGCCAATGGAATTTTGCGCGCGGCATTCGGCGACGATTGCTTCCAAATGGCGACCCACTGGCATGCCCTGTAACTCGGCCATGTTACTCTCGATGCGATTTGGCAGAAGCCGCAACGCTGCGCTGTGCACAGAAACGCCACGGCGAACAGGAAATTCAATGAGAAGATGATGATTCGAGCGAATACGTCCTTCCCCAAATCATTTCGTCTTAAGGCAATCCGGGCGTTCGCTGGCGGCAGCGGCCATGCCGCGGCTCATGCGTAGAATCGTTGCCATACGCGCTGCGCCACCGTCCGTGCCTCGGCGGCAATCTGTTGCTCATCGAGCTGCAGCAACTTCCCGTTCTGCACCACAATTTTGCCGTTGATCATGGTGGTGTCAACCGGCGCTTCGGCAATGCCATACAGCAAATGCCCCCAGAAGTTCTCCGACGTCAGGGGCGTGGCAGGATAATAATCAATCAACACCAGATCGGCAAGGCTGCCCGGCGCGATCGCGCCAACGCGCTTGCCGGTGAGGCGGTGATAAATCGCGGGATTGTTGCGCAGCGCCATTTGCTGAATCTCATTCCAGCCGGCATTGCAGTCGTGCAGATCATGCTTGTGCAACAGATTCGCGGTGCGCAGGTCGGGCAGCAGCGCGGGCGACATGCCGTCCGTGCCGAGGCCCACCGTGATGCCGCGCTGCAACAAACCAAAGACGTCGGTGCGGCCCACCGCGTTGTTCATGTTGGATTGGGGATTGTGCGCCACCAGCGTCTGCGTTTGCGCGAGCACTTCCTGATCGGCTTCCGTGAGGTGAATGCAATGCGCGGCCAGGCTTTGCGGCCCCAGAATCCCGCAGGCGTGCAGCCGTTCGATCACTGCGCGGCCATAGCGCGCGCGCGTCAGTTGCTGATCGACAGGATCTTCCAGCACGTGCACATGGCAGCCGGCACGGTGTGCGCGACTGAGGCCTGCCGCAGCTTCCAGGGTATCGTCATCGACCGTGAAGGAAGCGTGCAGACCGACCATGGCGTCGAAAAGATGACGTTCGTCTTCATGATTGGCGTTTCGGCATTTTTGCAGGAATCGTTCGTTCTCCGCCAGTCCTGCGGCCGCGCCGGCCTTGCCGTTGCGATCGGTGATCTCATAACACAATACGCCGCGCATGCCCACCAGCTCCAAAGCTTCCGCGATGCGGTCGAGGCTGCCCGCGATGGCATTCGGACTGGCGTGGTGATCGATCACGGCCGTGACGCCGTGCCTGACGGCGGTGGTTGCCGCGAGCAAGGCGCTGTAGTAGACCGCTGCGTCATCCAGGCTGGCATCCAATTTCCACCACAGCAGGCGCAGCACCTCGGCGAAATCGCGGGGCTGCTGCGGCAGGGCCAGACCGCGCGCGAAGGTGCTGTAGAAGTGCATGTGGGCGTTGATCAAGCCGGGCATGAGCAGCCGGCCGCCCGCGTCGAGGCGCGCGGCCTCAGGGTGCTTCTGCCGGGCTGCGTTTTCGGGAGAGATTTCTGCGATGCGATGGCCGTCGATCACGACGGCATGCGAGCTGAGCACCGGCGTGGCGCCGGCGTTGGTGAAAATGACGGCATTGTGAATGAGAGTTTTCATGCTCAATTCACCGGCATGGACGGAGAGATCTGTTGCGCGTGCTGATGGCCGTCGACGCGCCTTTGGGTCATCCCGGAGCCGGAGGCCGGCTGCGAGTGCGGCGAAGATAGGAAGTTTTGGCGAGATGTCCAAACGCGGAATTTCGTCTGACCGAGCCATGTGATCGGCAGGCTGGCACTGCGGGTTGATTGCCCAAGATCGCAGCGCCTGCTGAACCGCTACGCTGTTTTCGCGGAAAAGAACAGCCATTGAGAAAATGTTCCCGCAACGGCTTGGCCGTTGCATCCAAACCCTCAAAGTTTCCCCGACACTCGAAGTTCTGGAAACCTCGGCTCAGCCGAGAGTGGAACATTTTTGGAGAGACACTACTGCAAAAACCAAAGCTACTGCATACCGGCATTGAACGCGTGTGGGCGACCATCGTCTTGTAACCGTTGTGCCGGTTTGACGGCACGCGGAAAGCCGCGCAGGTGGTGTGGGCGATTCTTGACAGGATGGGCAGGGTTTACAGGATTTGAATGGCAGCCACTCTGTTTCTTTTCTTCCCGTCTTCGTATTTTCGCGGTGGGAATGTCTTTGCTTTTATGCAACGAGGTTACTCTCTGCCTAATACTACAACGTCAAGTATACACTGTCTTCTTTAGAAGGCCGGCTTGACCCCAAAGGGGTCGCCTGTCATAGCCCACGGGCAGCGCCCGGGAAACCGATAAAATCCATCGCGTATAGCCCTGCAGAGGCGGCATTCCCGACCCGGGTCTATGGCGCCCGGTTGGGCCTTGGCGATATCTTATGATTACCGATCTTCCAGGGCGTTGCCCTTCGCTTCCACATTTCGCACCTTGGGCCTATTTGTCTGTGCAAGAGAATTCGACTCAACGTTGTAGTACTGATGGATGAAACGGCATTCTATCAGTTGGGTTGTTTCTATCAGTTGGAATGTCTTGCTTTCTCATCAAGCAACGATTTCATGTCAAAACAACGAATCACCGTATCCTGCATTATGGCAAGGAGGGTTGGCATGCCGGCAAGACGCAGTGGCAACATGACCGCGAGTTTTCAAATGCTGCGAAATGTGATACTCATGCTGTTGGCGGTGGCGTGTGGACTGCCGGGCTTTGTTTCGGCACAGTCGCAGGCGCCCAAACTAAAGGATTTCGAGTGGCTGCTGGGCACCTGGAAACGCCAATCAGCCAAGAGTATCACTTATGAAAGCTGGCGCAAACTGAGCGAGAGAACGTTTGAAGGCGAGGGCGTGCGCCGTTCCAAGGCCACCGGCGACAGCATGCTGGTCGAGGCGCTGGTGCTGGCGGAAATGCGGGGCGAGATCTTCTACCTCGCGAAAGTGGCGGAGAATCGCTTGCCCGTGGCGTTCCGGCTCACTTCACTCGAGGGCGGCCGCGCGGTTTTTGAAAATCCCGAGCATGATTTTCCGCAGCGCATCACTTATATCCTCAATGCCGATGGTTCACTGCTGGTCATCACTGCGGGCAAAGAGGGTGGTCAGGGTGAAGCGAAGCAGATCGAATTCTCGTTTCAGAAGCTTGAGTGAAGCAAGTTACTCGTAGCGCAGCGCCTTGACGGGATTCGCCACCGCGGCCTTGGTCGCCTGTAAGCTCACCGTCAAAAGAGCAATGGCCAAAGCCAGCCCGCCGCCGAGTAAAAAGGGGCGAGGACCCAAGTCCAGGCGATAGGCAAAATTTTCCAACCAGGTATCGGTGGCGTAATATGCCACGGGCACGGCCAGCGCAAACGCGAGCAGCACCAGCCGGCTGAATTCTTTGGAGAGCAGCAGCAGAATGGACGGCACGGTAGCGCCCAGCACTTTGCGAATGCCGATTTCCTTGGTGCGCTGCTCGGCCGTGAAGGAAGCCAGTCCCAGCAGCCCCAAACAAGCCACGAAGAAGGCGAGAAACGTGAACGCGCTGAACAGCCGGCCCAGGCGTTCTTCGGTTTGATAGAGCCGGTCAAAGTCGGCATCGAGAAAACGATAGTCCAAGGGCAAATCCGGCTCGCAGGCCCGCCACTGTTCGGCGAGGAACGGTAGCGCAGCCGCAGTTTGCTGCGGCGCCAGGCGAATCGCCGCGCTCCACGACCACTCGGGCTTGATATCCAACACCAGCGGCTCGATTTTTTGATGCAGTGATTTGAAATGGAAATCCTTCACCACCCCGATCACCTGACCCATCTCTTCATCCCACACCCGAAACGGGCGGCCGACCGGATCTTCCCATCCCAATTCGCGCACGGCGGTTTCATTCAAAATGTAAGCGTGTCCAGCATCGGTGGAAAACTCGCGGGAGAAGTTGCGGCCCTGCATGATCTGCAAGCCGAGGGTGGGCACGGTTTCCTCATCCACCAGCATGGTGTAGAAGCTTCTGGTTTCCGGCTCTTCCTTGCCGGGCCAGACGTAGCCGCGGCTGGTGCCGACGCGGCCGGGCACGTTGGCCACCAGCGCAACGTTGCGCACGCCGGGATGCGCCAACAGTGATTGTCGAAACGCCGCGAAGCGCTGTTTAGCCGCGCCGCTGAGATTGAGATGGAGCACCTGTTCCTTGTCGAAGCCCAGCTCATGCGTTTTCATGTAGGCAAGTTGATCGCGGACGGTGAGAATCGCGATCAACAGGAAAACTGCGATGCTGAATTGCGCGACGATCAAGCCCTTGCGCAGCGCCGCGCCTTGGGCGCCGCGGGTGACCAGGCCTTTCAGAACTTTCGCCGGGTCGAATCCCGAGAGAATCACCGCCGGATAGATCGCGGCCAGCACGCTCGCCGCCAAGCCGATACCCGCCAGCAACAGCAACAAGCCGGGATTGGCGAACACCTCCACTGCCAGCTTTCCGCCCCCCAGTTCGCCGGCGAGCGGCGCTGCCGTTTGCAGGAGAGCCAGCGCCAACCCGACCGCGCAGATGCCGGCGAGCAGCGATTCCCCGAACAACTGCAGCAGCAGCGTCCCCCGATCGGCGCCCACGACTTTGCGCACGCCGATCTCTTTCGCGCGTTGCGCCGCCCGTGCCGTGGCCAGATTCACGAAATTGATGCAGGCGATGAACAGAATGAGCACAGCCAAGGCGGAGAAAATGTAGAGGTGGCGTTTATCGCTGTTGCTGCCGATGTCCCAGCGCACCTCAGTGGTGAGATGAATGTCGGTAATCGGCTGCAGCGCCAGCGCGGTGGAGTTGGCGGCCTCGGCATTGCGATATTTCTGCAGAAACTCGGGAAAGCGACTGGTGTAGTTCTCCGGCGCGGCGCCGGCGGGCAGCAAAAGATAGGTGTAGTAGTTGAAATTCGTGTATTCCGCCAGCGCCTGTTCCCCCATGAAGGCGGTAATCGTGTGGAATGAGGTCAGATAGTCAAACTGCAGATGCGAGTTCTTGGGGAGCGGCTGCAGCACGCCGGTGATTCTGAGATCCAGCTTCAAATCACCGCGCAACAGCGTCAGCGTTTTGCCTACGGGATTGTCGCGGCCAAACCAGGCTGCAGCCGCTGCCGGCGACAGCACCATGGTGTTGGGCGCGGCCAGCGCGGTGGCGGGATCACCCTGGCGCAGTGGAAAAGTGAAGACGCGAAACACCGCAGAGTCCGCATAGAAAAACCCGTCCACCGTGCGCGTTTCGCTGCCCGCTTTGAGATTGGCGCGGCTGTTGGCCGTGAAGAACCGCACCACTTCAAGCTCGGGAAACTCCTGCTTCAGATGCGTGGCATAGCCGGAGGCGCTGATCGCCGAGCGCTCCGGCTCGCCCTCGCGGGCAGCATGCAGCAGGCGATAGAGGCGGGGCGCATGCTGGTGAAAGCGGTCAAAACTGCGCTCCTGGCGGACGTAAAGCAGGATGAAGAAGCAGCACGCCAGGCCGAGGGCCAGCCCGCTGAGGTTGATGAAGGTGTAGCCCTTGTGCTTGGCCAGGTTGCGCAAAGCAATCGTCAGGTAATGTTTCAGCATCAGGTCTGTGCTCCGATTGGATTCAGCCTCCGGTTTGGCACCTCCACGAGGCGGCCTCTTTTAAGGTTGCAGAATGAGACAAGCAAGTCCGAGAAAAGGTTGCCGGCGGGTGCAAGAGGTCATGGTGGTGTGCTGCTGTCGCGCTGCGTCACGAGGGCCTGCGGGAAGTGAATGGAGGTGAATCGGGCATCCTGCCGCGCATTCGCGTCAATGCACTTGTGTCTGACAAAATGAATCGCTTCTTTCCAACGCACCTTTTCAACCGGAAGGAGAACGCGATGACAACTCTGTTGCGAGGCCGCATTGCCGTGCTGGTGCTGCTGCTTTGGGTGTTGCCGCTGTGCGCGCAGGAAGCCGGCCGCTTTGCCGGGGCCATCAAAACCATCGAGCAGACGGTGGCAAAGCAAATGGCAAGTGATCGGACTCCCGCGGTTTCCATTGCCTTCATGAAAGATGATTTTCAGTGGGCGCGGGGATTCGGCTGGGCGGACTTGGAGAATCAAGTGCCGGCCACGGAAAAATCCATGTATCGTCTCGCCTCGGTCACCAAGCCTATGACCGCGGCGGCGATCCTGCAATTGGCGGAGCACGGCCGGATCGATCTCGATCGCGAGGTGCAGGCATACGTGCCCTATTTCCCGCAAAAGGCCTGGCCGGTCACGGTGCGCCAGCTTCTCGGCCATCTCGGCGGCATCAGCCATTACAAGAATGCCGCGGCAGAGCTGCATATCACCGCGCCGAAGTCGACGCGCGAGGCCATCGCCATCTTCCAGGATTTTGATTTGGTCGCCGAGCCGGGTACGCGCTACAACTATTCCAGCTACGGCTACAATCTGCTCGGCGCGGTGATTGAAGGCGCCTCCGGCATGTCGTATGGTGAATACATGCGTCAGCATGTTTGGGAGCCGCTGGGCATGCACGACACTCGCCTCGATGATCCCTATGATTTGATTCCGCACCGCGTGCGCGGCTATCAACTCGTCGAAGGCGAGATCAAGAATTCCGAGTTTGTCAACCTCAGCAGCCGCTTTGCCGCGGGCGGCACGCGCAGTACGGTGTTGGACATGGTCAAGTTTGCGCACGGCCTGAACACCGGCAAGCTGCTTTCCCGCGCCAGCCTCGAGCAGATGTATGAAGCCATGGCGACCAAAGACGGTCGCCTCACCGACTACGGCATGGGCTGGGGCACGGGCCATAGTCTCGGCCACTTCATGGTGCGCCACAGCGGCGGTCAGCAGGAGACACGCACCATGCTTTACAATTATCCGTGCTGCAATTTCATCGTTGCGGTTGCCTGCAATTTCGAAAGCGCCAATCCGGCGGCCTATGCCAACCTCGTGGTGGCCGCCGTTTTGGAAGAACCCGCCAATATCGTGGCCTACGCGCCCGACAAAGTCAGCGACGCCATCTTGCTCGGCCTGCGCGAAGTTTTTGCGAGCGGCTTGAATGACTTCCAGCGGTTCGGCAAAGCAACGAGCGAGGATCCGGCGGAGCTGGCGCAAGCGTTTTCCTATTTCAATCAGCACGTCAGCCCTCCGGCCTTGCAGCGAGATCACGCTGCGGCGCTGCAGAAAATCCGCGAGGGCCGCCATCCCGTTGCGCAGCAGGCATTCAGCAAGATCGGCTCCTACATGGCCGCGCGCCTCAAAGCAAAAGCCGGCGCAGTCCGGCTCGAGAGTTATCATCAAACCGGCGCGATTCCATTCTTCCATGACTATATCGCCCTGTACCAGCAGGATGCTCGCCACCCTGCCACCTTCCGCTTTCACGCTGCTTTCGAAAAATCAGTGCAGCGCTGGCAACGTGACTGGCAACGGACGTGGACGCCAGAAGTGCGCGCCCTGGCGCTGGCGCCGCGCTCTGATTTCGCCGCGGTGCAGGCTCATCTGCAGAAGCTGTTCGCCGGCGCGCAAATCTATCCGAGTTTCATCAGCGAATTTGATGAGGCGATCGTGCAGTACATGCTGCGCGGCGAGCACGAGAAAGCGCTGGCCGCGGGAGAAACGGGCACGGCGCTTTATCCCAGCTCGGACGCGCTCCTGGCCGGACACGGCGTCGCACTTGCTCTCTTCGGCGCGAAGGAAAAAGGCCTGGCCCGCATCAAACAGGCCGCGGCCCGCAATCCCCAAGGCTCGGCCGGCGCCGAAGGTTTGAATCGCCTCGCCTACGAGCTTGCCGGCCGCGGACAGCTTGACCAGGGCATGGCCTTGCTGCAAATCGCCGTGGAATTGTATCCTCAAACAGCCAATCTCTACGACAGTCTGGGGGAGTTTCACTTGCAGAAAGGGGACCGGCAGCAGGCAATCACCTATTACCAGAAGGCCTTGGAGATTGATCCCAACTTCCAAAACGCGAAGGCCATGCTGGAGAAAATCACAAAGTAATCCGGCCAGAGTTACTTGCTGCTGCGCAGCAGCGGGGCCGGCATTGCGCGCGGCTCGCGGGCGGGCCGGCAACTTGATTTTGCAGGAACGATCGCACGATGAGGAATCTCACACCAATCTGCATTCGTCTTTTCCATTCTCCCGGACTCCGCAACCACACCGCGAGGAGTATCAGAGCCCGTTGGCGTGGCGGCCTTGCGCTGATCTTGTTGCCGCTCTTTGCCGCGTGGGGGCAGGCTGCCGACGCGCCGGAGGATTCCGCTTTCCCGGCTTATTGCCTGCCTCATACCGAAGTGCGATCATTGCATTCCGCCGTCACTGAAATTGACTACACCCTGTACGTGAGCTTGCCGCGGCAGTATGCCGGGACGAACAAAGCATATCCCGTCGTCTTCGTGTTGGATGCGGATTACGCCTTCGCGCTGGCGCACAATATCATCGAACATCTGGTTGACCGGCGGAATCTGCCGGAGATGATGGTGGTGGGCATTGCCTATGCCGGCGCGAGCCAGGTCCTGCCCGTATACCGTCACAACCGCACGCGCGATTACACGCCCACGCACACACTGGACGGCGGCTATGGCCCGGAATTTCAGAAATTCTCCGGCGGCGGGGAGCAATTCCGCCGGTTCATTGTGACCGAACTGATTCCGTTCATCGCGGCGCAGTATCGCGTCAAGCCCAACGACCGCACCCTCGTCGGCCATTCCTATGGCGGCTTGTTTGCCACTTACCTGCTGCTGACGAATCCGGAGGCCTTTCAGAGATACATCATCGTCAGCCCATCGTACTGGTATGACCACCGCGTCATCTTCACGTTCGAGGCGCAAGCGGCCACGGGCCGGCAGCAGCTACCGGCGCGCGTATTTTTGGCGGTGGGCAGCCAGGAGAATCCCATCATGGCGCAAGATCTGGAGCAATTCGCCACCGTGCTGGCTTCCCGAAAATATCAGGGACTGCAAATGAGCAGCCGAATTTTCCCGGACGAGAATCACAACAGCGTTTTTCCTGCGGCATTGACCCGGGGATTGCGTGTGGTGTTCGAGGGTGAAACTCCCTAGATTGCGACCGGCGCAGACGTGTGCAGGGTTACGCCGGTCTGCCGAGGGGGCAGGCTATAGATACTGCACTGGGGTTTTGTGAAAAAATTGGCGCTGGGCTTGAATCTTCGCAGAGCTGTGGCCGGCAAAGGATCGGTTCAAGATGGCAGCGCCGCGTGATGCGATTGACAACGATTCCCATGGTTGGCATGATGAAAACCGTTCCAATCCTGTCTAAAATCCGGTTCGCCGGCTGGATCAGCGCTGCGTGCATGCTCGTTCTCGCGGCGTGCCAGGGCGAGCGCCCGCCGTTAGTGGCGGAATGGCGGGAAATCAAGATCACCCAGTCCGATTTCGAGAGATCCTACTTTCAGTATTGGCAAACCACCAGCGCGCCCGATTCACCGGCGTTGCGCCGTCAGTTCGCGCAACAAATGATCGAACAGGAATTGATCGCGCACGTGGGCATGGCTAAAGGACTGCACCAAACCGCCGAAGTGCAGCGGCCCCTGCAGCGGGATTTCAGGCGCTTTCTGCGGCGGCGCTATCTCGAAGTGACGCTCAAGGACACCATCGCCGCGCCGACTGCAGCCGAAATCGCTGTCGCCCGGCAGCGGCAAAACACACAACTGCGCGTGCGGCAGTTGTTCGCCAGATCCGAAGAAGAAATGCAAAGCCTGAGGCAGCAGTTGCAGCAGGGCGTTCCCTTTGAAGCATTGGCAGCGGCCACCCTCCCCGACAGCGCGCTGGCCGCGGCCGGCGGGGATCTCGGCTGGCTCGGTTGGGGCGACACCGATCTGCCGGTGGAGGAGGCGCTTTATCAGCTCGAGCGCGGCGAGATTTCGCCGCCGGTGCAATCGTTGATGGGCTGGCATGTTTTCCGCGTGGATTCGATTCGCACCACGCTGCGCTTCGGCGAGGTAACCCCGTGGGAGCGGGAGGATCTTTACCAACGCCTGCTCAGCCGGCGGTTGGATATGGCCGCCGCCCGGCATTTGCGCGAGCTGGTGTGGAACAAACCGCTGGTGGTGAACATGGCCGTGCTCGGCCGCGTGTGGGAATATCTCGCGCCCATCCTGCAGCATTCGACGCAGCCGCGCTGGCCGCAGGCCTTGCAGGAGATCGAGCGCAAGCCGCCACTCGATTCGTTTCAGGAGATTGCGGCCACGGTGGCAGGCGAGCCGTTCACGGTGCAGGAATTCTTCGAGGCGCTGCCGGAGTTGCCGCGCCACTTGTTGCAGCCGAATTTGAAGAAAGCATTGGAAGTGGCGCTGCGTGATAAAATCTTGACGACAACCGCCCAAGCCGGCGGCTTCGCCAATGATCCGGTGGTGCGCGAGAAGGCCCGGCGCGCCGAGCTGCAGTACGCCTACCACGCGACCCTGGCCGCGCAAGACTCGGTTACCGATGCAGCGGCGGCGCTGCACGAATTCTATGCCAAACACCGCGCGCGCTACGGCGAGCGAGTCGAATCCGAAGTGTATGAGATTCTGGTTGCGCAGCGCGATTCCGCACTGGCCATCGCCAAGGCCATTCAAGCCGGCAGCGATTTTGGTGAAATGGCTCGGCGTTATTCCCGGCGGGCCGCAACACGGGAGCGCGGCGGTTTTCTGGGAGTGATTTCAGATCAGGAAAGCGCTTTTGGACAGCAGGCCGCGCGACTGCAGTCCGGCAATCTTTATGCGCCGTTGGCAACAGCGGAGGGATACAGCATCATACGCATTGGCCGGCAGAATCGCCGCGCGCCGAAATGGGAGGAGATCGAAGCACGCGTGCGCGAAGACTGGCAGCGGTCCGCGTGGCAAAGCAGGCAGCAAAGCCTGTTGCCCGCGGACTACCGCCCAGAAGCCATCAAGTTCTATGAAGAGAATCTCACCCAAGCCCTCCGGCAGCGGGGCACGGTGTTTTAGAACGGCAATGCCAGCGCTGTCGCTCTGCTGCAATCTTGCCCGAGCATAATCTCACCGCTCGTGTCGTTGGACGCGGTGGCCCCAGTTCCAGACCAACGTGACTGCCCGTCTGGGCCGGCTGCCCGGCCAGCATTTTCATTTCACTCCTTCATGCCCGCCAGGGCAATCCCCTGAATAAAGTATTTCTGCGCGGTGAAAAAGAGTGTGAACACCGGAATGATCATCAGCAGCGAGGCGGCGGTCAGCGGCCCCCATTCGGTTTCGCCGTAGCGCGAGGAAAAGGCCTGCAAGCCCAGCGAGAGCGTGTAGAGCGCCTGATCCTGCAAATAGATCAGGGGATTCAAAAAGTCGTTCCACGAGGCCATGAACTGCAGGATGATGACAGCGATCAAAGCCGGGCGCACCAGCGGCAGGGCAATGGTGAAGTAGGTGCGCCAGGAGCTGGCGCCGTCGATCTCCGCGGCCTCGAACAGTTCGCGCGGCAGCCCTTTGAAGAATTGCCGCAACAGAAAAATGTAGAACGCCGTGCCGAACAGTGAAGGCAGCCACAAGGGCGTGAGCGTGTCGACCAAGCCGAGCTTGGCGAAGATCAAGTATACCGGCACCATGGTGACTTGCGGCGGCAACATCATGGTGCTGAGCAGCAGCAGAAACATGGCTTCGCGGCCCGGCCAGCGATAGCGGGCAAAGGCAAACGCCACCAGCGAGCTGGCCAGCGCCGTCCCCAAAATGGAAAGGCTGGTGACCAGTATAGTGTTGCCGAGATAACGCCACAGCGGGATGCGCGCCATGGCGCGGCCGTAGTTGTCCCAGGCCACGGGATTCGGCACGAAGAACTCCGCTAACGTATCCGAGCTGACTACCTGGGCATCCGTCTTGAACGAGGTCGCGATCAGCCAGATGATGGGCAGGGCAAAGAGCAGCGAGGTGGCGCACAGCACCAGGTGATACAACACCCGGCGCTGGATGAACTGTTGCAACCGCTGCTGCCAGCCGGCAGCGCGGCCGCCTGCCGGTGCAAGTCGTCGATCATTCATCGGCATAGTAAACCCATTTCGGCGCCAGCTTGAAATTGACCAGCGTGAGGACGAGAATGATGAGAAAGAGAATCCACGCCATCGCGCTGGCGTAACCCATTTTGAAATATTTGAAAGCATTGTCGAACAGATAGAAGACATACATGCGCAGGGAATCCTCCGGGCCGCCGCGCGCGTCCAGCAAGTAGGGCTGCGTGAAGATTTGAAAATAGGCGATCAGGCTCATGATCAAATTGAAGAAGACATAAGGGCTGAGCAGGGGCAGAGTGATGCGGAAGAAGCGGCCCACCGTGCCCGCGCCATCGATGCGCGCCGCCTCGTAGAGCGAGGGTGGGATGCTCTTCAGGCCGGCAAGCCAAATCACCATCGAGCCGCCCGCGCCCCACAGCAGCATCATGATGACCGCAACTTTGGTGTAGCGGGGATCGCCCAGCCAGTTGATCGAAGCCATGCCCGCCTGGGCCAGCACGAAATTGATCAGCCCGTTTTGCGGATTAAGCAGAAACATCCACACGATCGCCACTGCCACCGCGGGCACGATCGCGGGCAGATAGAGAATGGTGCGATACCAGCGCACGCTGCGGCCGGTTTGATTGACCAGCAGTGCGATGCTCAGGCCGGTGATCAAACTCAGCGGCACACCGAAGGCGGCAAGATAGAGCGTGTTGCCCAGGCTTCTCCAAAACATCATGTCCTGGCCGCTGAACATCGCGACAAAGTTTTTGAATCCCACCCAGCGCGGCAGCGAGAGCACATCGTATTCGGTGAGACTGAGCAGGAGGGAAGTCAGCGTCGGCCAGAACATGAGCACGAGAAAGCCGATGACCCACGGCAATGCGAAGATCAAACCGGTTCTGGCCTCCAGCCAGGCGCGCGGCGAGGCTTGACGCAGCCGCCGCAAGTGCCAGAGGAGCACGGCCAGCCCGGTCAGCAGCAGCACCGCGGCCAGCGCGAAACTCCATTGCAGCGGCACGACGGGCCGCGTTTCATCGGCGTAGAAAGCATCCACGGCTTTTTGTACCTGTTGTGCGCTCTCGCGCAGCGCCTGCTCCGGCGTGAGCGCGCCGTAAGTCGCCAGATCGGTGGCGCGCACATGCTCATCCCACAACTGCTGGCCCACCGGCGTCACCGGCCGAAAATGCGAGACGTTCAACAGCTCAACGAAGACTTCCTGCGCGCGCTGCAGAGCCGGCACGGGAATCGGAAAGGCGCGCAGCCGCTCTTCATTCGCAGCTTTGTGCGCGATCAGTTTGGGGACGTAGAGGGCGTTGCCGGTCTCGGCATTCACCCGGCTTTGTTCCTCGCCCTCGGCAAGCAAGCCGGCTGGTGAGACCAGATACTCGATGAGGCGCCAGGTTTCATCGGGATGCTTGCTTTTGGTTGGAATGACCCAGGCAAAGCCGCCCGACCATGTGGTCGTCGGCTTGCCTGGCGGTGCGGGCGGCGGAGCCACGCCCAGCTCGAAATCCGGCGCCAGGCGCGCGAGTTTGTTGAGATACCAATTGCCGTCGATGCGCATTGCCAACTTGCCGATGAGGAAAGGATCGGTCGCGTCGCGACCATAACCGCGCTCGAACGGATCCACCACGTCGCGGCGTCCGCCCAAAGCATCATAGAGGCGTTTGATGTAAACGAGCGCCTCGCGCACTTCCGGACTGTCGAGCAGCACGCGGCGGCCATCTTCGCTCAGAAAGCGGGCGCCGTTGAGCCAGCCGTAGAGATAGAGCCAGGAATTGCCGAGAATCGGCGCGAATCCGAGTTGTTCGGCCTGGCCCTGGGCATTGTATTTCGTCAGGCGTTGCGCATAGACGATGAGTTCCTCCCAGTCGCGCGGCGGCCGTTCCGGATCCAGGCCGGCGGCGCGAAACAGCTTCTTGTTCCAAAAAAAGGCGCGGGCGTCAGTGCCATAAGGAATGCCGTACAGCCGGCCGTCGAAAGTGCATTCCGCCCGTGGCGCGGTGTAAAAGTCAGCAGGATTGACAGTGGAGTTGGCGACGTAATCATCCAACGGCAGCAGCGCGCCGCGCGCCGCCCAGCCTGCCAGCGTGAAACGATCGAGAAAAACCAAATCAGGTGTTTTGCCGGCGGCCAGCGCGGTCATGAATTTCTGGCTGAAGCCGCTGCCCTCGGTCGCAACTTCCGCTTTGCCCGCCGTGACGATTTTCAAGGCGATCCCGGGTTGGCCGGCAGCATATCGTTCCAAGACCCGCACCAGGCCAAGATCATCCGTGTGCGGCGAGAGTCCCCAAATCGTGATCTGTTTGGGTTGGTCTGCGGCGGTTGTCGGCAGTGCGCACAGCAGCGCCAAGCAGCCCAAGCGTACCAGCCTGGTGAGCAAGGATCGGCGTGGCTGGGATTCAGCCGGGGCGCGTGCCGCCGCAGCCGAGCGAAAGTGGTTGCCGGAGTTTTGCATCATCAGTCTCAAGGGTTATCGAAGCAACAGCAGTTTGCGGGTCAGGCGTTGCGCGCCCACCTCCAGTTGAGCCAAATACAAACCGCTGGCAAGCTCCAGCGCCTGCCAAGTGATTTCATGTCTGCCGGCAGGCTTGAAGGCGTCGATTAAAGTCGTGATCAGCTTGCCGTTGGCGTCATAGATCTTGAGGCGGACGTGGCTCGCTTGCGCCAGCGAGAATTGCATGCGGGTCGCGGCATTGAAGGGATTGGGATAATTTGGAGACAGCATGAAATCCGGGCGGCTGGCGGAAACGGTTTCGCGCTGAGCAACTGCAGTGACCACGACCTGCGGTGAGAGCTTGCGGTTGATCATGATCATCGCGGCGTCTGCGATCAAGTTCTCACCGCGCGCCGCCAGTGTATTATCCAGCTTGAGAACGCGCCGCATGCCGGCCGGCAAATAAATATCCGCAATCTTCTGCCAGCCGGCGCTCGCGAGGTCGGTTTGATCCCGCACGAAAGAACTCGAGTCGGAACCGGAGAAGACGGTGAAGCGCGCCTGCCTGGTGTTGGTGCTCGCAGGAACGAAATAAGCATACACGCCGAACCAGGCCGCGAATGGAACATTGAATTCATACGAAATCGTGGCCAAACTGCCGGCAGCGGCACGCAGCACGTTGCCGCGAAAACCATTGAAATTGGCGGCGGCCCACGCGCCGGTCACCGCTGCGCCGGCCTCATCTTCGTTCACGATGGTGGCTTTGGGCCGCCACACTTGGCCGTTGCGTTCCGGCAGCAACGCCGGCTGGGCATAGTAGGTTGCTTGCAAGGTGTCGCCCAGCAAATTGTTGCGGCTGCGCAGCGCTTCGTAGAAAAAGAACACTTCACCGCTGACGTTGCGTTCGCGGTTGGCGCGCAAGCAGGCCAGTAGAAACTCCGGGGTGATGAGATAACTGCCCACCTGCGCGAGCAGGCCCGCATAAAACGTGCGCCGGCGATCCAGCGGCACGTAGCTCAGCGATTTGTTCAATTCAAAGAGATAATCGGAAAAGCTGTAGCGGTAGAGTTGCGGGATGAAGTTGTCGACAATGCCCTGTTCCACCCAGGTCTTGCCGTCCTGCAAATATTCCTCGTACGACCAGGGGTAAACACTCGGACTGGAGGAGACCAGGAGATGCTCGCCGCGCGCCTTGATGCTGTCGCGCACGGTGCGATAGAAGGCATTGAGTTGATCGGCGCGCCAGCGCTGCCAGGCCGTGTCTCGGAAATTCGCGGGCGGCGCGGCGCCGTTGTGTTCGGCGCGGTAAAGCGCGACCGTCGCGGCCTCGTATCCGCCTTCCACCGGCAGGGCGGGAATGCGGTCGGAGAATTCGATGCCGTCGACGTCGTAGTGATCGAGAATCTCGGTGACCAGCGCCAGCATCCAGCGCTGCACTTCGGGATTGATCGCCGACATCCAATCAAAGCCGTTCTTGACCACCAGCCTGCCGCTGCTGTCGCGCAAGGCCCAATCGGGATAGCGCGCGAGAATGTGGCCGCCGTTTTGCGAGTAGGAAGCGGCAAAGCCGTATTCGAACCAGGGCAGCACCTCCAGGCCGTTGCGATGCGCTTCGATGAGCACGCGGCCGAGCGGATCGCGACCGTCAAATTCAGGCAAAATGGGCGCGTTGAAGTAATCATCCATCACCAGGCTGGGATAGAGGGTGTGGCCGCGATTGAGCACCACCGGCAACACTACGTTCAGCCCGGCGCCGGCAAGATAATCCATGGCCTCCGCAATGTTGGCATCGGAGAAAAGCACCTGGCTGTCGACGTTGGTGAGCTTGACGCCGCGCAATTCCTGCAGCGGTTGCGCGCTCATCGGCGCAGCGGCCAGCAGCACCAGCAGCGTGATCGAGACTGCCGAATGGCGCTCAAGAGACATGACATGCCTTTCGTCGGGCGTCGCAGGCCGGACAAGTGCCCGGCGCGCACAGCAAGCCGGCGGGATGCTCGCGGAGAAATTCCAAACCCTCCTCATACAAGCGCGCCACCGGGATCAGATAACTGCGCAGCCCGGCGTGCTGAAGCGGCATCAGACGGCGTTGCGCCAACAAATGATATTCCAAATTGATGAATGAGCGGCTGCAGCCCGGAACTTCCTGCAGCGGCTGTTCACCGCGTGCGGAAACTGCGATTGGTAGAATGCCTTCATGCGCCCAGGGGAACACCGCAAGCCAGGGCAGCTTCGCTTTGCTCTCCAAATAATGTCCAAACGTCAGCGCTGAAAAATCGACGCCCAGCAGGGCGATGGCTGAATCGCTTTTGGCTTGCAGCCAGGCGAGCACGCTGCCCTCGCCGAGCGGGCAGGTGGGAGAGTTGTCCGCCTCAACTTCTTCGGTGATTTTTCCCCACAGCGCGAACGAATGGGTCGGCGCGGCGGTGCGACGCACGCCCGCACTGCGGCGGAATCTCTCGGAGACGTAGCCTGTATCGCCGGGCGTGTCGGCCGGTCGGAACGGCGTCGAATCACCGGTGGTCTTCTTGAAGCAATAGGAGAAAGCCGGCATGATCAAAGAGCCGTCCGCGGTGAGAAGCGACTGCAGGGCCGCAATCAGCGCTTCCGCATTGCTCGCGGGAAAGGCCGAACGGATTTTCCGCAGCGAGCAGTGCAGCAGCACATGCAGGCCCGGCCGCAGGCCGAGCGCGTGCAGGTAATCGGGCAGAGTCATGCGCATCGTGTCATCAGGTTCCTGGCGGACGCGAAGAATGCGCTGGTCGCGCGCAGCCGAGATCAAGTCCGCCAGATGATCTTTCTCTTGGTGAAAAAATTCACCATGAGCGCGAGCAGCCAGGTCAGCAAACAGCCCCGCAGAAATCCCAGCCACGGCGCGGCGGTGACCGCCTGCAGCAGCGGATAGAGGCCGGTGAGTTGCAGCACCGGCATGATCGCAAACGACACGCCGATGTAGGCCAGCATCGGATTCTGGCCGTTGGCGATGAGAAGCTGAAATCCGCGCCGCCGCTGCCAAACTTCGATGAGAATGATGAGCGCAATCAGCAGAAAGATTGCCAGCCCGGCGGTGACGAAGTAGTAGCTCAGTGTCGGATGATCCTTCTTGATGCCGCCCTCAAAAGGTTCGAACAAAAGCCCGAGCAGCATCCAGTAAGCGCCCCAACTATACAGCTTGGCCAGCAGGCTTTCGGTGCGGTTGCGCGGACGGCGCACCAGCCAGGCGCCGATCAGAAGCACAACCAAAGTAATCACCGCGGTGGCGGTCAGCCAGCGCGCCTGCAATCCGATCAAGAGGAAGATGACCAGGCCGATCATCATGGCCACCAGGGCAAGTTGCCGGCTTTTGTTCCAGGTGCGCATCGGCGTTTCTTCTTCGCGAGGAGAATTCATCCAGCGCAACAGCAGGTCGCCCGCAATCGTGCCGGGAATCACGAGAAAGAGATATTGCAGGTAATACAGTTTGTAGAACCACGGCGCGGGCGTGGCCTGCCACAGCCATGCCACCACGCCCGGCGTTGCGCCGGCCAGACGCAACGCCAGCAACACGCCAAGAATTCCCAGACGCGGAATCAGACGAGAGCGCGTGACGAGCCAGACCAGGCTGCCGAACACCGCCATGTTGGCGAGCACGATGATGATGATGTCGCTGCGGGTGAGTGCGAAGCCGCTGCCGTCGGGATAGCGGACGGTGGCGAGCAAGGCGATCGCAACGAGCCAGCCCGCGGTGCGCACGGCATAGCGCGCTGTGGGCTGCCAGGACTTCGGCAGCCGGGTGAAGATCGCGAAGAACGAGGCGAAAGCCAGCAAGCCGAGCAGCCAGTGTGTTGCAGTCGGTTGCGTGCTGAGCGCGTAGGGCTTGAGGTGCTGCAAATAAATGGCAAAGAAGCCGAGCAAGAAACCGCGCTGCAAGATCCCACCGGCGATTTTCCAGCGCGCGGCGCCTTGGCTCAGGCGCGTGGAAAGCGCGAGCGGCAGGGCCGCGCCCAGACAAAACAGAAACAGCGGAAAAACCAAATCAACCCAGGTGAGGCCCGGCAGGGTGGGATCGAACTTGTGCGCGGGCGGCGGCACTTGGGCATGATACATCCACGCCGGCAGAACGCCATACGGAATTACGCCGGAGAGCACCATCGTCAAGATGGCAAAGCCGCGCAGGGCATCGAGCGCATGACTGCGGGTGCGTTCCATTAGATGTTTCCCGCTTTGCTGAGATGGGCCTGCAACAGCGCCGGTGCCACCTGCCGCACGCGGCCGCCATGCGGCCGGGCGAGCGCCGCCAGCGCGCCGGCGGCTTCACCCACCGCGGCGGACGTCGCTTGAATGCGCAGCGCCGCGTGGCCGGCGCGCGTCGCCGACAGGCAGCGGCCGGCTACCAGCAGATTCTCCCAATCCTGCACGATAATTGCCCCCAGTGGAATTTCGTAGTATTGCCCCGGCTGCAAATGTTCCATGCGCGATTTCTCGCCTTTCTGGCCGTGCACGTCCACGCCGTAGCAGCCGCGCGCGATGCGATCGGGGAATTTGCGCGCGCCCATCACATCCTCGCCGGTCACGGCATAGTCGCCCACCGCGCGCCGGGTTTCGCGCACGCCCACTTGCACGCCGGTTTCAATCAAGTACGAGCGTTCGAAACCGGGCGCCCGTGCGCGCAACAGGTTGGCAATATTGAACACCTGCCTGCGGCCCTCGATCTCCGCGGCGGTCAGATCGAAAGAGGAGGAACCGTCTAGTCCCAGAATGTTGGTGGTGTTGAAGGCCGCTTCACCGTAAGCGGGCAGGGAAGTGAAAAAGAAGTATTCCACGGCTTCGGGGAGCAATCCCCGCTGCCGGGCCTGCCGAATGATGTCATAATACCCGGCAATGGCAACAATGCGTTCGTGATGATATTCCTTGGTGGACCAGGCAAAAAATTGTTCCGGGTGCGCGGCGACGTGCGCGACGGCGGCCTCGAGATCGATGCCGCCCATGCGAAAGAACATGGTCATCGCCTGCAGCAGGCCGGTTTGCTCATCGCCTTTGCGCCAGGGCGCGCCGGCGTGCAGCAGCAGTTCGCCGTCGCCGCTGGTGTCGATGAAGACTGCGGCGGAATGAGGCTGGGGCGCGCCGTTGTGCTGCAGCAGCACACTTCGCACCGTGCGGTCCTCCACGTGTGCGCCGAGCATGAGCGCATGCAGGCGCAGCTCGACGCCGGCTTCGATCAGCATCTCGGTGGCGACGCGCTTGAACGCCAGCGCGCTGAAGCCGTTTTCGATCATCCCGCCGATGGCCGCCATGCGCTGCGTCAGCTCTTCGAAGAGGCCGCCCACCAGCGGCTGGCGCCGGCCGTCCTCGGTTTCGATCCAAAACTTCATGAAGGGCGTGACCATGCCCGCAGTCGACATGCCGCCGAGAAAGCCGTAACGCTCCACCAGCAAGGTGCGTGCGCCCAGGCGGGCGGCGCTGGCAGCGGCACAAATGCCCGCAACGCCGCCGCCCACGACGATCACCTCATGGCTTTGGCGCGGGGAAAGCTGATTGGGTCCCGAGATCATGTGTGGTCATTTGCAAACTGATTTCGGCTTCTCTGCTGCGGCCGCCGGAGCGCTCACCGTTTCTGCATGGCCGCCACAAAACGCCGGGTGATCAACTGCGGCCGGGTAATCGCGCTGCCGACACACACGGCAAATGCGCCTGCGGCCAGGGCCCGTTGGGCTTGCTGCGCTTCCCAGATGCGGCCCTCGGCGATGACCGGCACGCTGACCGCACGGTGCAATGAAGCAATCAGCGCGTAGTCCGGTTCTTCATCCTGCCGGCCGGCAGTGGCGGGCGTGTAGCCGGACATGGTCGTGGCCACCGCTTCCGCGCCCAGTTCCGCCGCTGTCACGCCTTCGGCGTGCGTTGCGATGTCCGCCAGAATCGGGATGCGATAGCGCTGCTTGACCGCGCGCAGGAAATCGAAGCCATGCCAGCCATTGGGGCGCTGCCGATCGGTGGCATCCAGCGCAATGATGTCCGCGCCGGCAGCGATCATCTCTTCGAGGTCCGAAAAATCCGGCGTGATCAAGACCGCGCCGTCCGTAAACGTGCCTTTGATCAAGCCAATGATCGGCAGCTTGACCGCCGTTTTGAGGGCGCGGATTTTTTCCAGTCCTTCCGTGCGAATCGCCACGGCGCCGCCAATCTCCGCGCAGCGCGCCAGTGCCGCAAGATATTCGGGACGATTCAACGGCTCGTCGCCGGTGGCCTGGCAGGACACGATCAAACCGTTTTGCAGTGCAGCGAACATGCTGTGCCTTCCTGTTGCGATTGCATTCCTGAAACCTCGCGCCGCTCTGCCGCGGCAGAGCGGCAAGCGAAGGCTATTTGAGATAAAGCATTCTACCCGTTTGCACGTGATCGCCGGCCTGCAGGCGATAGAGGTAGAGGCCGCTGGGTTCGCTGCGCGGTGTCCACGTGACTTGATAGCGGCCGGCCACCAGGGAGCGATTGACCAGCGTCGTGATTTCCTGGCCTGCCAGGTTGAAAACTTTCAGGCTGACCGGCGCTGCCGCCGGCAGCTCGAAGGCGATGGTGGTGCCGGGGTTGAAGGGATTCGGATAGTTCTGCAGCAGGCGGTATTCGCGCACGAAGGCCGCGGCAGGCGTTTGCTCGACCGCGGTGATACTGCCGGGCGAGCCGATCACTTTCAGCCGCATGCCGAAGGCGGCGGCGTCGCGCCACAAATCAAGCCCGCGGCCCATGCGCAGGAAGCTGTTGGTGCCGTCCTGGTTATTGACCCGGTCTTCATCGGTAAGATCGATGTCGAAGGGGATCACATGCCGGTCTTGCGGCACGTAGCGCGGCCATTCGATGTTCTTCTGCGGGGAGACTTGCTTTGCGATCTTACCGGCGAGCGAGGCCAGCGGGAGGCGCCACTCCAAATCATAACCCTTTTCGTCGGTCCACTGCAGCAGCGCCAGCTCCGTATTGGTCAGGAACGTATCGACGTAGCTCCAGGCGTAGTTGATGACGTCGAGGCCTTGCGCATAGAAAGCGCCGTTTGCCAGCGTGTTGTCATAGGTTTGAATGTTGACGCCCAGTTGGAAATCCGCGCCGCGGGTGGCTTGGTCGGGATCATCGTCCGTCCCCGGCTTGATGCGATGCGTGCGGCCGCCGGCCACAATTTGTCCGGTGGCGGGATCGATGATGTTGACATCGCGAACATGCGGACTGCGCGGCAAATCGCCGATGTCATACAGGCCGAGGTAAATGGCGAGATGTTCCTGGGTGAACATGAGATTGGCGTCATTCTTCGTGCGGCGTGCATGTTGAAATGCGCCGGTGCCTTGCGGTTCATCGCGCACGCGCGCGGCAAAGTAGATGTTGTCTTGATCCAGGCGCACGGCGATATAGCCGCCGAAGTCCGCCGGCGAGCTGAGTACGTCGCCGTTTTGAAAAATGTACTGATGATTCGGACTGTCCTGACTGATGCCGATGAATTGCGAAGTCGCCCACTCCGCCAGGTCGCCGTCGACCGTCACGCCGGCGGCCGCGGGCGCGAAGCCGGCGTGGCAGTAGTTGCCGGCATTCTTCCCGCCGCTCACGTCGACCACCACACCACGGCCTTCCCAGGCAAAAGAATCACGCCAGAGATTGCTGCCGCGGCCCAGGCCGAGAAAATTGTTGTTGAAATCTTCCGGCGCGGCCAGCCGGTCGTCATCGGTAAGGTCGATGTCAAAGGGGATGACATCTCCGGCTTGGGGCCGGTAGAGCGGCCATTCGATGGCGGCCTGCGGCTTGGAGGCGCGCGCGATCTTTCCTGCCAGGGAGGCGAAGGGAACCCGCCATTCCAGCGTGAAGCCTCTTTCATTGCTCCACGGCTTGATCGCGAGTTCGGTGTTGGCAATCAGGGTATCGACATAGCCCCAGTTGAAGTTGATCACTTCATCGCCGCTGGCAGAATAGGCGCCGTTGGCCAGCGTCTTGTCATAGGTCTGAAAGTTTACGCCGAACTGATAGTCCGGCCCCCGGGTGGCGTTGTCGGGATCGTTGTCCGTGCCGGGCTTGATGCGATACGTTCTGCCGCCCTGCACCATCTGGCCGCTGGCCGGATCGATGATGTCAACCGTGTTGCGATGCGGACTGCCAGGCAGCGTTTCGATGTCATAGAGGCCGAGGTAAACGGCCAAATGGTCGAGGGCAAAAGTCAGGTTGGCATTCTGCCGCGTGCGGGGCGGATGGATGAGAATGCCGCCTTCATCGCGCACGTGTGCCGCAAAATAGATGTTGTCGTTGTCCATCTTGATGGCAACGTGGCCGCTGAAGTCCGCGGGCGAAGTGGTGGGCTTCGCGCCGGTGAACAGGCCGTGGGTCGGTCCGTCCTGGCTGAGATAGACGAACTCGGCATCACGCCAGTCCTGCAGCACGCCATCGATCGTTACCGGCTGGCCGTTGAGGGCAATCACATAGAGGTTGGCCGTGGCCGGGGGCAGATCTTGCGGCCATGCCGGCACACAGAACAGAAAGGCAGCCAGCCACAACAAAGTCTTCACGAGTTTCATAAGCATGCTCCTTCGCATCAGGGGTGGGAACGGCGACGTAACGCTTGCCGGCCGGTGCTGATTGGGCACGGTTGCTGCAGTCCGGGACGTTGATGTTTTAATTGATTGCCTGAACAAATATACCGCATCCTTTCTCATTGTCAAGCTCTTTCTCCGGCGGGAGGCGAGAAGATTCCGGCGTCGTCGCCACGAAAGGGCTTGACAATGATCCGGCTTTGCTATATTTTCGCCCTTTGAAATAGCGGCCGTCCGTTGCCACTGCCCCGGCGCCCCTCCGGCCCGGCCGGCGGCGGCGCTGCGGCTGCGCCGCGCCCACCGCGACAGGATGGCAAATTCGTTTGTTAGGAGACAGAACCAACAAATCCCAAGCCGTTACCGTGGATCAGCAGGTCAATCAAACCGATTGCGGCCCGCATGTCTGATCACAACCAGAATTCCCTCCCGCACAACCCCTACGGCCACCTCACGCCCGAGCATCGTGAATTCGTCATTACCCGCCCGGACACGCCCGCGCCCTGGGTGAACTATTTGTGGAATGAACGCTACCAGGCGCTGATCAGCCACGTGGGCGGCGGTTTCTCCTTCGTGCAGGATCCGCGCGACAATCGCATTCTGCGCTTTCGCTACAACAGCCTGCCCTGGGATCAACCCGGCCGTTATCTCTATTTGCACGACGGCCATGAGTATTGGTCGCTCTCCTGGGTGCCCACGCAAATGCTGGCCTATGATCATTACGAGGCCCGGCACGGCCTGGGCTACACCACCATCGCCACGGCGCGAAGAGACGTGTGGAGCGAAGTCACCTTCTTCGTCCCGCGCGGCGAGGCGCTGGAATGCTGGCTGGTCAAACTCGAGAATCGCGGCCACGAGCACAAGCGCTTCGATCTGTTTGCCTATGCCGAGCTTTGTCTGGGAAATGCGCTCAATGATCTGATCAATCAGCCCAATGACAAACATTTCAGTGAGGTGCGTTTTCGCCGCGAATGGCGCGCCTTGGCTGCCACGCGCAACTATTGGAAGAACACGCGCGGCGTGTCGGTGGAGCAACCCAATCAAGACTGGCCGTTCGTCGTCTATTTCGCCACCACCCTGCCGCAGGCGCCAGCCGGGTTCGACGGCGGCAAGGATCATTTCATTGGCCGCTGGCGTTCGGAGGCCAATCCTGAAGCGGTGCAGCGGCGGCGCTGTTTTGATTCCGAGATCACGCACGGCGATCCCTGCGTCGCGCTGCAACATGGCCTGGAACTCGCTCCCGGCGCGGCGCTGACGTTTGCGGTGCTGCTCGGTGTCGCCGACAAAACTGCTGCGGACGAGCAGGTTCCGCCTCTCCTGCAGCGCTATCGCCAGGGCGATGCGGTTGCGGCCGCCCTCGCGCAGGTCAAAGCCCATTGGCACAAGCATCTCTCCGTGCTGCAGGTCGAAACGCCCGATGCTGCCTTCAATGCGTTGATCAACGTTTGGACGCGCTATCAAACCGCGGTCACATTCGACATGGCGCGCAATGCCGGCTATTATCACGGCGGCCTGCTGTTCGGCACCGGCATTCGCGATCAATGCCAGGATCTCTGGGGCCCGCTGCTCGCCGAACCCGCGGCAGTAAAGGCGCGCTTGATCGAAGTCGCCTCCTACCAATTCGCCGACGGCTCGACCCTGCACAATTATTTCCGCCTCGCGCGCACCGGCGAGCGCACCGGCCATTCCGACACGCCGCTATGGCTGCCTTTCGCGCTGATGAATTATCTCAAAGAAACCGGCGATTTTTCCCTGCTCGAAGAGAGCGTGCCGTTTTGCGATCGCGGTGCGGCTGCGCTGCGGCGGCATCTGACGCTGGCGCTCGATTATGTCATCAGCCAGCTCACGGCGCGGCATCTGCCGCGGTTTGGACCGGGCGATTGGAACGACACGCTCGACTATGTCGGCCGCGGCGGCGCCGGTGAAACCACTTGGGGCGCGGCCTTCCTGTGTTATCTCCTGCGCGAGGCCGAGGTGCTGTTTGATCATCTCGGTGACCGCGCAACGGCACGGCACTATCGCGCTGTCTACGAGCAGGTGAAGGCTGCGATCAACGCGCTGGCTTGGGATGGCCACTGGTACGTGCGTGGTTTCAAGGACAACGGTGAAGCGTTCGGCTCACACCGCGATCGCGAAGGACAGATTTTCATCGAGCCGCAATCATGGGCCGTGCTCTCCGGCGTGGCGACCGGCGCACGGGCGCAACAGACGTTGCGATCGGTGCGCGAAAAACTCATGACGCCTTTTGGTCCGCAAATCGTCTTCCCCGCTTATCGCACGGTCGATCCGGCGATTGGCCTGGCGACGCGCTGCGTGCCGGGCAAAAAGGAAAACGGCGCGGTGTTCAATCATGCCGCCGCATGGTATGTTTGCGCCGAGCTGCTGCATGGCGAAACCGAACTCGGCTGGCAAACCTATCGCGACATGATGCCGATCAACAGCAGCAGCCGCGCCGGGCAGGATCGCTATAAAACCGAGCCGTACGTCTTTGCCGAGTATCTCACCAGCCCGGAGCATCCCACCGCGGGTGAGGCGAGCCATTCCTGGCTGACCGGCTCTGCCGTGTGGATGCTGCGCATCGGCACGGACGTGATTCTGGGGTTGCAGCCAACTTATCAGGGCCTCAAGCTGGATCCGCATTTGCCGGCCGCCTGGCCGCGCGTGCGGCTGCGCCGCGAGTTTCGCGGCACGATCTATGAAGTCGAAATCGAGCAAAGCGCGAAGTTCGAAACCCCGCGGCGCCTGCTGGTGAACGGCGAAGTTTGCACCGACGACGTTTTGCCGCAGCGGCCGGGCGCCGTGCTGCACGTGCACCTGCAGGTGCGCGTGGCAGCGTGATTCCCTGCGAGTGTGTTCATCTCTTCACTGAAAAGGTCGGTTATGCGCATTTCCCCCGCGATTCCAGAGCGTTTGGCGCGTGCCTTGATCGGCGTTTTGTTGTTGCCTCTGGCGGCCATGGCCGGCACGACCGGCAAGATCGCCGGGCAGGTGACCGACGCCAGAACCGGCGAGCCTTTGCCGGGCGCCACGGTGATCATCCGCGCGCAGATTGTTGACGGCCGTGAAACCGCGCTGCAACCCGTGCAGGGCACCGGCGCGGATGGCCAGGGCCGCTATTTTCTCATTAATGTGCGGCCCGGACAGTACGTGCTGGAAGCCTCGGTGATCGGCTACCAACGCGTGGTGAAGCGGCCCATTCGCGTCGAAGTCGATCGCACCAGCACCATTGATTTTGCCTTGAGTGAAGAAGCGCTCGCCGGCGAGGAAGTCGTGGTCACCGCCGAGCGGCCGCTGGTGGTCAAGGATTTGACTTCCTCTTCCGCCAAAGTCTCGGGCGAAGATCTCAAAGCCCTGCCGGTGGAAGGATTCCAGGAGGTGCTCACTTTGCAGGCGGGCGTGACGCGCGGCTTGGGCGGTGATCTCCACATTCGCGGCGGCCGCAGCAGCGAGATTCAGTTTTATGTCGACGGCATCGCCATCGCCAATCCCTTCAGCAACAGCCTGGCCGTGCCGGTGGAAAACAATGCGATTCAAGAGCTGGAGGTGATCAGCGGCACCTTCAATGCCGAATACGGCCAGGCGATGAGCGGCATCGTCAACATCGTCACGCGCGAAGGTTCCGAAAGCTATCGCGGTAGTTTCTCGGTTTACTCCGGTGACTTCCTTTCCAGCCGCGATGAGGTTTTCTACAACATCGACGCGATCGATCCGCTGGCGCAAAAGTACGCTGAAGCGGACTTCAGCGGCCCGCTGTTCACGCCCAAACTCAAGTTCTTTGCCTCCGGCCGTTTCACCGACCAGGAGAACTGGCTCTATGGCCGCCGCGTGTTTTTGCCCAACGATTCTTCCTCTTTTCGCGCCACCGATCCCAGCCAGTATTACCTCGAACGGCGCGGCGACTCTGCTGCGGTGGCGATGAATCCCTATCAAAGCCTGTCCGGCCAGGTGAAGCTCACCTACAACCTCACTGCGAAAATCAAGCTGTCGTACAACTTGCTCGCCAACGCCAGCGAAGGCCAGAGCTTCAGCAATTTCTATCGTTTCAATCCCGACTACCGGCCGACGAGCTACACCAGGGCCTATAATCACATGTTGCGCGTCGATCACGTGCTGGGCCGGCGCGCGTTCTACACGCTCAATCTCGCCTCCTATGAGAATGACGTGAAGAGCTACGTCTACAAAGATCCGTTCGACCCGCGTTATCGCGCGACCTTTGAGCGCGGCATTCAACCGCAGTTCGTGTTTTCCACCGGCGGCGTCAGTCCGGCGCATTTCTACCGCAACGGCAAAACCTACGCGCTGCGCGGCGACTTCACCATGCAGGTCAACAATGCCAATCTGGTCAAGGCCGGCGCCGAGGTGCGCTATCACAAGCTGAAGAATGAATTCTTCAATATCGAAGTCAACCCGCGCAAGTACGGCGACTACGCCGTGCGCATCCCGCCGCTGAGTTCCTTCGACCACGATGCCTATGACCGCGATCCGCTCGAATTCGCGGCCTACGTGCAGGACAAGATCGAGATCAAGGACTTGATCGTGAACGCCGGCCTGCGCTTCGATTATTTCGATGCCCGCACCACCGTGCCGGTGGATTTGCGCGATCCCGGCAACAAGATCTTCATTCAGGAGGAAGCACTCGCCTATCGCAACGTCAAGGCCAAAACGCAAGTCTCGCCGCGCCTGGGTCTGGCGTTTCCGATTACTGCCCAGGGCGTGATTCATGCCTCCTATGGCCAATTCTTCCAGATTCCCGAATTCAGCCGTCTGTACGACAACCCCGAATTCGAAGTGGTCGGCGCTTTCAACAGCATCATCGGCAACGCTGATCTGGATCCGCAGCGCACCGACATGTATGAAGTCGGCTTGCAGCAGCAGCTCACCAGCTTCCTGGCGGTGGATATCACCGGCTTCTATCGCGATGTGCGCAATCTGCTCGGCACGGATTTGCACGAAACCTATGCCGCGGATCTCTACGGCCGCTACACCAATTCCGATTACGGCAGCGTGCGCGGCGTGACGCTGTCGGCGGAAATTCGCCTGCCGTCGCATCATCTCACCGGCGGCTTTGATTATACCTATCAAGTGGCCAAGGGCATTGCCAGCGACCCGCGCCAGACTTTCTTCGATGCCCAGGGCCGCAACGAGAGCGCCATCGTGCTGGCGGATCTGGACTGGGACCTGCGCCACAACGGCAATGCTTATTTGAATTGGGCACATGCTTCCTGGGGCGGCAGCGTGATCGCCCGCTTGAATTCCGGATATCCTTTCACGCCCGCGCGCTTCATCGAATTGCGCAACGAAGGCCGCTACAAAGGCGATCTCTTTCTCGATCTGCGCGCCTACAAGCGCTTCAATTTCGGCACGGTCCGGCCTGAAATCTTCGTGAAGGTGGACAATCTACTCGACAGCTTCCGCCGCGATTTGCTGCCGCAAGTCGATCCGCGCGACGAGGCCGCGCACAGCGCCAACGGCCTTGATTTGATCAACACGCGCTATCAATTCGCCCTCAACCCGGCATCACAGCCCGTGCCGCGCGAGGTGAAATTCGGCGTGAAAGTCGATTTCTAATGCGCTGCTGCCGCAGTTTGTCGGAATCGTTCAGTTGAAAAGTCATTCCGCAGCATGCGGGGCGTTGGGAAGCCGCGCGGGCGGCACCACCTGCTGGTGGAATGACGGAGCATAGCAGGATGAATTCCTCAAGGTGACTTGAAAGCAATTGGCTGCGCATCAAACCCAAGGTGGTTGATTCGATGATGAAACGGAAACTCATTTGTGCGGTGTCCGTCCTGCTGAGCGCCTGGGCGCTCGCTGTCCCGGCATGGGCACAGAATGGCGGCGTCTATCTCGACCCCAATCGCAGCGACCGGCTGCTGCGCCGCGCCATGATCATGAACGCCAACCAAGTCGAGACGGACATCACCAATCACGGCACGATCGCGCGCGGCAACGACAGCCCCATCGGCGGCGTGTGGCCGCGCGGCACCGGGCACGATCATATTCACGAAATGACCGGCTTCATTGCCGCGGAAGTGGTGGACAAGAACGGCCAAGCGATCCGCATCATCTCGGACGGCTATCGTGATGCCGGCGGCTCCGGCGGCGAGATCGATCCGGTGACCAACATCTCCTACAAATTCCATCCGCTGCCGGGCTACTTCAAGGTCGCGCCGGGACAGGATGATCTCGCCAACAGCCTCAATCCCAGTTCCTGGCCGGAGGCCTGGCCGGGCAAGGATCAAACTTGGAGCGGTCGCTGGAACGGCTACTTCGGCCTCAATCAAATCTTTGCCGACCAGGAAGTGCTTTATGTGATGGATGACAGTTGGAACAAGGAATTCCAGTTCTATCCGTTCGTCGATCGTCCCGACTGGCAGGGCCTGGGCATGCAGATCGAAACCCGGCTGTTTCAATGGGCACATCCGCTCGCCAAGGACATTCTCTTCATCCACTATCAAGTTTCCAACATCGGCGAACATACCTACAACATCAACGACAGCAAGATCTTCTTCGGCGGGTACGCCGATATCGGGCCGGGCGGCCGCGGCACCACCGATGACAATGCCGCGTTTCGCCAGGATCTCAATCTGGTTTATGGCTGGGACAACGACAACATCGGCGTGTGGCAGCGCAACCGCGAGATTCCGCCGGGTTACCTGGGCTGGAAGTTTCTCGAATCCCCTGGCCTGGGCGATGACGGCGTCGACAACGACAATGACGGCCTGCTCGACGAACGCCGTGACAACGAGGCCGGCAACTTGGTTTTTGGCCCAGTGGGCAAATACGGCGACCCGAAAGAACACTGGAGCGGCGACGAAGACGGCGACTGGAACGCGGGCGTGGATGACGTGGGTAGCGACGGCGCCGGCCCGCTGGATGAAGGCTATCCCGGCCCGGATGCGGACGGCACCGAAGGCAACGGCCGGCCCGACCAGGGCGAGCCGAATTTCGGCAAGACCGACAACGATGAAAGCGATCAAGTCGGCTTGACCAGCTTCACCGCCCCGCTCTTCGGCACGGTCAACGTCACCGATGAAGAAGGCATGTGGCCGCGCATTCAACCCGACTATTTCACCGTGCCGCAACAAGCCGTCAACCAATATTGGATCTTCGGCAGCGGCCCGTTCAATCTGCCGCCGCGCAAGACCGAGCGTTTTTCCACCTGCTGGGTGTTTGGCGCCGATGAAGTGGCGTTGTTCCGCAGCGCCGAGGTGGCGCAGCGCATCTACGACTCGGACTACCGCTTTGCGCGGCCGCCGCGCCAGCCCAAGCTCACCGCCATCCCGGGCAACGGCAAAGTCACGTTGATTTGGGATGAGCTGGCCGAACTGAGCCGCGATCCGATCTACAGCCGTGATTTCGAAGGCTACCGTCTCTATCGTTCGACCGATCCGCAATTCCGCGACGCCAAGGAAATCACCGATGCGCTCGGCAACGCCCTGTTCCGGCAGCCGATCGCGCAGTTCGATCTCGCCAACGGCCTGACCGGCCCGCATCCGCTGCAGTACGGCGAGGAGATCGGCGCGCCCACCGGCATTCATTTCTACATGGGCGACGATACCGGCTTGCAGCATTATTTCATCGATGAAGATGTCATCAACGGCCGCACCTACTACTATGCTTTGACTTCCTATGACAAGGGCTATGATGACGATTTCTTCGATCGCGGCCTGGCCGACAGCCCGTTCCTGTTTCGCATCACCCCCAGCGAATCGCCCGCCGCGATTACCGTGGCGGACGGGGTAATTACGCGCGTCGATCAAAACACCGCAGTCGTTACGCCCAATCCGCCGGCCTCGAATTTGGATCCCGGCAGCACCGACGTCGGCAGCTTGCTGCATCACAGCGCGGGCCCGGCCACCGGCGAGATCGGCATTCAAATCGTCGCGCCGGATTTGCTCAAAGACGAGAGCTTCCGCGTGAGCTTCGGCACGGTGCGTGGCACCACCGCGGTCGAGTTTGAAACCAGCACGGTCACCGTGGTGAATGAATCCACCGGCGACACGCTGGCCGCCAACCGCGAAATTCCGCTCAATATCAGCACCGCGAAGTATCAGCGCGCCTGGACCACGGAATTTTTGCAGAAGGGCTTCGTGCTCACGTTCGAGAACGAATTTCCCACGCGCGAGCTGGCGCTCAGCGAATCAGGATGGGAAGCAGGCCGGCGCACCAACCTGGTGGCTTCGGTGGCGCCGCTGTTCGACACCTCGCCGTTGTGGCCGGTGTCGTTCGTGCTGGAATTCAGCGATGAGGTCGGCGTGGATACCGCCTTCACTTCGAACACCGGGCGCATCACGCGGCCGGTGAATTTCAAGGTGTATGAATTGAACTCCAACACGCCGCTGGATTTCGTGATCAGTGAGAAAGTGGGGCAGGAGGAGGGCAAAATCACCGCCGGCGAGGTGGCTTATCTCGTCTTCAAACCGACGCCCAGCTCGACGCGCTACAATCCCGCCTGGGCGGTGAAGTTCGATCCGCCGCTCGACGAGAACGGTTTGCCGCTGCCGGAGAGTGAATGGGTGCTGCCGCGCCAGGGCGACACCTTCGTGGTGCGCAATCGCATTCCCTTCAGTGAGCGCGACCGCTTTGGCTTCAGCACGATTTCCGGCAAGCTCCGCGCCAATGCCACGGCCGCGGTGCTCAGCAATGTGCGGGTGGTGCCCAATCCTTATGTCGTGGCTTCGATTCTCGAACAACAGCCTTATCTCTCGGGCCGCGGCGAGCGCTTCATCCGCTTCATCAATCTGCCGGCGCAATGCACCATTCGCATCTACACCGTCAACGGTGACCTCGTGCGCGCACTGGAGCACAACGGTTTTGCGAACGGCACCGAGCGCTGGGACTTGACGACCAAAGACGGCCTGGAAGTGGCGTACGGCTTGTACGTGTATCACTTGGAAGCGCCGGGCATCGGCGAGCACGTGGGCAAGTTTGCGATTATCAACTGATCCCGCCATTTGGCAGCAGGATCACATCCAATCGGTGGAGTTGATCATGATAAAGAGAGTTGGTTTTTTGCTCGTGCTGCTCGCCGCCGCCGCCGGCGCGCAGACCAAAGTCGGCACCACCGCTGGCGCCTTTCTGCAAATTGGCGTTGGCGGCCGGGGCGCGGCCATGGGTGAAACCGCGGTGGCCAGCGCTGCCGACGTTTCCGCGATCTATTGGAATCCGGCGCTCGCCGCCAGCCTCAACCGCGGCCAGGCCTATTTCAATCACACCACCTGGTTCGCCGACATCGACGTCAACTACGGCGCGGTGATGCTGCATTTCGATGACCTCGGCCAATTCGCGCTTTCCTTCTATTCCTTGAATTCCGGCCAGCTCGAGATCACCACGGAAGAGCGCGAGGAGGGCACCGGCGAATTGTTCACCGTGCAGGATCTCATGCTCGGCTTGACCTACAGTCGGGGCCTGACCGATCGCTTCAATTTCGGCGGCACGGTGAAGCTGATCCGGCAGGCGCTGTGGGACATGTCGGCCGCCACCGTCGGCCTCGACGTCGGCCTCACCTATCGCACGCCGTTCAACCCGGTGACGATCGGCATGAGCATTTCCAACTTCGGCGGTGAAATGCGTTTGTCCGGCACCAACACCGCGGTGCGTTACGACCCCGATCCGCGCGTGGGCGGCAACAACGACGGCATCGTGGCGGACATGCGCACACGCTCGTGGGATTTGCCGGTGACCTTTCGCGCCGGTTTCGCCTATCGCGTGTTGGAGACGCGCCTGAACCGCGTGTTGCTGAGCGGCGATCTGCTTTATCCCAACAACAACGACAACTATCTGAACCTGGGCGCGGAATACAGCCTCAACAACATGTTCTTTCTGCGCGCGGGCTATCGCCAGCTCATGCTCGATGACGCCGAAGGCGGCCTGGCCGCCGGCGTCGGCTTCAACTACAGAAACGTGCGCATCGATTTTGCTCATACCGACCGCGGCCGCTTGAACAGTCCGCGGTATTTTTCGGTCGGCGTCGACTTCTGAGCCGCGCTCTGGCGTGCGCGCCGGCTTGGCATTGCCCTAACCTCCAAACGAATCAGGTTCTCATGCCAATTCGCGACCCTCGAGTTCTGCCTGCGTGGTTGGCGGCCCTCTGGCTGTCGGCTACCCTGCCGCTGGCGGCGCAGTCCCCCGAACTGCGCGGCGTGTGGGTGACCAATGTGGCTTCGCAGGTGCTCAGCAGCAAGCCGAGCATTGCCGCGGCGATGGATTCGCTCAAAGCCGCGGGCTTGAATGCGATTTTTCCGGTGATGTACAACAACGGCGTCACGCTCTTTCCCAGCTTCGTCATGCTCAGCGTCACCGGCACGCCGATCGATCCGGCGTTCCAGGGCCGGGACGTGTTGGCCGAGTTGATCGCCGAGGCGCATCGCGTCGGCCTCGAAGTGCATCCCTGGTTCGAATATGGTTTTGCGGCCTCCTTCGGCAACAACGGCGGCCCGATTCTGGCGCAGAATCCGGGTTGGGCCGGCAAGCGCCTCTCCACCGGCGGCGCCACCGATGATGAAGCCACGGGCGGCGGCTTCTACTGGCTCAGCCAGGCGCATCCCGAAGTGCGGGAGTTTCTCATCAGCCTGATGTTGGAGGTGGTCGAGAACTATGATATTGACGGAGTGCATCTCGATCGCATTCGCTATGGCCGCGTACACTTCGGCCGCAATCCCAATAATCAGATTCTGGCCTCCGATTTCGGTTATGACGATGCGCATCTCGCGCGCTACCGCGCCGAGCACAACGGCGCCGATCCGCCCACCAATCCCGACGACGAAAATTGGCGGCGTTGGCGTGCCGGTTTGCTGAATGAATTCACCGCGGCGGTCCACGATACGGTGAAGCAGACCAATCCCCACGTGCTGGTTTCGAACGCGCCCGTGGTTTATCCTTACGGCTACACCTACTTCATGCAGGATTGGCCGGCGGGAGTGCGCCAGGGCCGGCCGGATTTCGTGGTGCCGCAAGTTTACCGCACCGATCTCTCTTCCTACACCAATGAGTTGATCAACACCAAAAGCCGCATTCCCACCGGCTACAACGGTTTCTTTTCCGGCATGCTCATTCGCAGCGGCGGCTATCAGGCGCCGGCCAGCCTGGCGGTGAGTTTCGTGGAACAGAATCGCCGCAGCAGCGTGGCGGGCGGCGTGTTTTTCTACTATGAAGGCATCCCGCCGATTGCGTCGGCGTTGCGGCAGCAGGTGTTTCAGCAACTCACTGCCCCGCCGTTTCGCGACACGCTGTGGCGGCCGACGGCCACCCTCATTGCGGAAACGGCAGCCACCGTGGAGCGTGTGGGCAGTTGGACTTTGCAGGCCGGCAAGGGTGATTCGAGCTATTTCAGTTTTGACGACAAGATTTTGACCGCGCGCGGCAGCTCGGGCGCGGCGCTGCGTTATTCCGCTGAAATAACCACTGCGGCAGACTACGATGTCTATTTGTACCAGCCGTACGGCGCGCAGCTCGCGCGCGAAGTCACGGTGCGCCTGCTCGATGGCAGCGGCGCGCAAATCAAACTGAATGAGACCAACGCGGTCACGCGCGGCTGGACGCTGGTGGGAACGAGTTTTCTGCCAACCGGGCTGCAAGCCCTCGCCGAGCTGACCACCGCCGGCGTGCCCTCCACGCAGACCGTGGCCGCCGATGGCTTGATGTTGATATTGAATCGCCAACTCAGCCCGGAAGTCGTGGTGACCGCCGTTGCCGATCGGCCCGAACCTGCGGTGCCGTCCGCTTTCGCGTTGTGGCAGAACTATCCCAATCCCTTCAATCCCGCCACCACGATTGCCTTCGCGCTGCCGCGCCGTACCACGCTGCGGCTGGAGGTGTTTGATCTGCAGGGCCGGCGCGTGGCGTCGGCGGCCGCGGGTGACTATCCCGCCGGCGTGCATCACATTACCTTCGCAGCCGGGCATTTGCCTGCCGGCGTTTACCTCTACCGCTTGTCGGCCCCGGGATTTTCGGAAACGCGCAAACTCGTGCTGGTGCGGTGAGGCACGGTTACGCCATTCTTGTGATCCAGACCTGTTTCTGCAAAGTGAGATGAAAGCCGTTCGCACAATCACGACGGAGGTTGCGGTGCTTGGCGGTGGGCCGGCGGGTGTGGGCGCCGGCCTGGCGGCGGCACGCGCCGGCGCACGCGTGCTGCTCATCGAACAGTACGGTTTTCTCGGCGGCATGGCCACCGCGGCGCTGGCATTGCCCTGGCGTTTTCGGCAGGATTTCCCGGCGCTGCTGCCGGAATTCGAAGAAATTCTGGCGCGCTGCCGCAACCTTGGCGTTTGCGCTGAACCTTTTCCGGATCCCGAAGAAGCTCGGTATCGGATGATCATCATCGACCCAGAGACGATCAAATACATTCTGCAAGAATATGTTTTGGCGGCCGGCGTCGATTTGCTATTGCACGCAAAAGCCATTACCTTGCGCCGCGCGCAGGAAAAGATCGTGGAGGCCACGTTGCACTGCCGGGAGGGCGGTGTGGCCGTGCATGCCGCAGCTTTCATCGATGCGACGGGTGCAGGAGTTTTTTGCCGCGCAAGTTTACCGGTGCCCCTGACTTATTCCTTTGTGCTGGCGAATCTTCCGCGGCTGCGCAGCAGGGAGCAGGGCTTGGCCGGTTATCTTGCCAGTTTTCTGCGGGAACGAGAGGCCTTGGGCCACGCGGCGATGAACAACTGGCTGGCGCGGCTGCACAGCGAGCAACCGGCGTTTCGCGAGATTCTACAGCTTCGTGTTGATCCGGCATGGCGCAGCGGTGAGTTGCTCGTGCATCTGATGCTCGCGCCGGAAGCGCCGCCGGAAGATACGGCCGCGCTCACGCACGCCGAGGTGTTGGGACAGACTCTCTCGCATCGCCTGGTGGAATACTTCCGGAAGAATGCAGCCGGCTACGAAGCGGCGCGCATTCTCATGGCGCCGGCGCAGGTGGGCCTGCGGCGACCGGGCCATTTGCCGGAAACCACCGATTCGGGAAATCTTCTTGCCGCCGGCCGGCATGCGCTGCTCCTGCCGTCGGACTCGGTTTGGACCAGCCTGGCGCCGCACACGTTTGCCAGCGGCGCGGCTGCCGGCCAACGGGCAGCGGCAATCGCCGGCGCGTGAATCGTTTGCAACCCAGACAGGAATGTGTCACATGACCAGAGTTCTGCATTTTTTGTTGCTTTTGATCACCGCCGCGGCTGCCAGCGCGCAACCGCAAAAACTGATCTTTCTTCTGCGCGTTGACGACATCATGTCGCGCAACACGGCGATTCTGCCGCGCAGCCTCACTGCCTTCGAGCAGGCGGCGGAAAGCCGCGGCGCCAAAGTGACCTGGGTCACCATCCCGCACCGCCTGATCGAATCCGCCAATCAGGACGGCAAGCTCAGGCGCGAGCTGATTGCTTCCGCGGGCCGCGGCCACGAAATCGCCATGCACGGTTACACGCACATTTGCCAGCGTTGCAGCCAGTCCAGTCACGAGATGTTTTGCACCACGCACAATCTGCCGTTCACGTATGCCCAGCAGGAGAAGCTGGTGCGCGACGGCCTGCAAATTCTCGCCGACAGTCTCGGCGTGCAAGCGGTTTCGTTCGTGCCTCCCGGCCATCATGCGGATTCCACCACCTTTCAGGTTCTGGTCGAGCAAGGCTTTCGTTGGATTTCGACCACCGGACCGACCAAGGCACCAATCGCCGAGGGGTTGATGAATCTTCCCCCACACCGCGAATACACCTGGCAAATGGCGCCGGCAAGCTATCAAGACCGGCTGCGGCAAGCGTTGCAAGACGTGCGCACCCTGGGCCGCGCCGACGGTTACTTCTGCCTATTGTTCCATGATCCCTTCATGCGGCAGGGTTATGAGAATGGCCTGGTGGTGCGCTGGGCTGGAGAAGTACTCGATTCGCTGCGCGCCGAATATGGCGGCAATTTGGTGTTCATGACCTTGGCTGAAGCTGCGCAACACTTTGCCGGCCAAATCACCAGCCTCACCCAGCGCAGCGCGGCCGCGCCGGTTTTTGCGCTGGCGCAGAATTATCCCAACCCCTTTAATGCCGCAACGTTGATCGAATTCAGCCTGCGCCAGACCACGCCGGTGCGGTTGACCGTGTTCAATGCGAACGGCCAGGCCGTCGCGCAGTTGCTCGATCGTATGCTGTCACCAGGCAACTATCAAGTGCGCTGGCAGGACGCGGCCGCCGCCAGCGGCGTCTATCACTATCGTCTGCAAGCGGGTGAGAGCAGTGAAACCCGCAAACTGCTGTTGCTCAGATAAGGCCTGGTATGCCGCCTGCCATGACTCCCGTGCTGGAAAACAAGCTCTCCGGGTTGAATGAGATTCGGGTGTTTCGCACGATCTTCGAATCCGGTCCGATTTCCCGGGCCAAGGTGGCGCGCCGTTTGAACCTCTCGCGCGCTGCGGTCACGCTCATCACGCAAAAACTCGCGAAGCGGGGCTTGCTGGCCACGGTGGGCAAAGGCGCCTCCACCGAACGCGGCGGCCGCCGCGAAGTGCTGTTGGCCATCAGCCCGCGCGCCGGTTTCATTCTCGCCGCGCAGCTCGAACGCGATTTCTTTCGTTTCGGCCTGCTGGACAGCAACGCGCGCCGCATCGACCAGGAAACGCAGAGTTATGCGTTGGGCACACCGCCGGCGCAGGTGCTCGATCGCCTGATCAAGGGCATGCAAAAGATGCTGCGCAGCCACCGCGTGCCCGCCGATCGCATTCTCGGCATGGGCATTGGCTTGCCCGGCATTCTGAATTATGAACAAGGCTGTTTGCGGGAGGCGTACACGCTGCAGGGCTGGCAGGATTTTCCGGTGCAGAGCTACTTGAGCAAATCTCTGGCGGTGCCGGTGCAGCTTGAAAACGACGTGAAGGCTGTGACCCTGGGGGAATTTCAGTTCGGCAGCGGCCGGCTGGTGCGCGACTTGATTTGCCTGTGGGTGGAAGACGGCATCGGCGCCGGCATCATCGTCAACGGCCAGTTGTTGCGCGGCGCGACCTCGAGCGCCGGCGAGATCGGCTACAACGAGCTGGCGCTCGGCCAAGCCGGTGCACGCTCACTCTTGATCTCGCCGCAACACTACGATTGGGGCGACATTCTCTCGCACTCCAATTTGAAAGAGGCCGCCAAGCGCGGCCGCGAGGATGGCTGGACCACCAGCCTGCCGACGAATGGCGAAGTGGTGGACATTCTCGCTGCTGCCGAATCCGGCGATCCCCTGGCTCTGCATCTGGTCAAAGATTTCGGCCGGCTGCTCGGCGCCGTGTGCGTGAATCTCATCTACAGTTTCAACCCGCCCTTGATGATTCTGCACGGCCCGCTGTTCTATCGCAGCCCGCTGGTGGCAGATGAAGTGCGCGCACACGTCGCCCATGGCATTTTGCGCTCGCCGGTCGAAGCCGTTGATATTCGCACCGGCATGCTGGGTGAGAATGCCGTGCTGGTGGGCGCCGCCACGCTGGTGCTGGAAAATCTCTTCAAGGATTCTCCCCAGCGGGCCGCCCCCTCGCCTGCTCCTGCCCGTGCGCGGTGATCCGCCCGGAAAAATTCCCACCAACATTCCAAATGCGCTGATTTCCCCACGATCAAAAGATGCCGTGAGCAGAACTCGCTGTCAGCGAGTCCTGTTGTCGAAATTTGGTGGTGCCGCGCTACAGCATTTTCCAGCGGATCAAGCGAACCCCGCCTTTTGTCGTACGACGCGAATCTCCCCAGGCGCCGAGTCACGTTTCAAATTGCGCGGCCCTGCCCGCGCCAGGGAGGAAGCGTGCAACCTGACAACGGCGACCACGACTCCTCAGGCAAACGAAAAACGCCATAAGCCCGGGCCTTATTGCGCACGCCACGGCAGGCGCGCGGGCGTGCGGTAGAATGTCGCTTTCAACGTGTCCGCCAACTCGTCGTGATTGCGGCGCAGGCCTTCATAGAAAAAGAACACCTCGCCGGCATAACCCTGCCGCCGGTTGTAAGCAAGCGCCGCCAGCAAGTAATCAACCGGGATGCGATAGTCGCCGAGATTGATCAAGATGCCGGGATAGAGCAGGCGTTGCTGCTCGGGCGTGAGACCGACTTGCCGGGGCGCCATCTCATCCAGCGTGCGGCGATAGTCGGCAATGCCGTAGCGATACACTTGGGGGTGCACCACATCGGCATAGCCGCCGCGCACCCAGGCCGGCCAGTCCTGCAAGTATTCCTCATAGGCCCAGGGATAGACGCTGGGCGACCACGACACGATGGCCTCCGGCTTGACGGCTTTGACGGCATGGTAAAGCCGGCGGCCAAAGTCATTGAGTTTGTCCGCGCGCCAACGCAGCCAAGCCTGGTCTTTGAAATTTGCCGGCGGCGCGGCGCCGTTGTGCTCGGCGCGATACAGGCTGTCGGTGAAGGCGGAATAACCGCCTTCACTGGGGTTGGCCGGCAGCCGGTCATCGCCCTGCACGCCCTCGACCTCATAATTGCGCACAACCTCCAACACCAGCGCCAGCATGAATTCCTGCACTTCCGGATGATAGGGATTCATCCATTCGAAGCCGTTCTTGGTGAGCAGATTGCCGTCACGATCGCGCTCGGCCCAATGCGGCTTGCGGCGCAGCAAATGGCCGCCGTTTTCCTGATAAGAGGAGGAAAAGCCGAACTCGAACCAGGGAATGACCGTCAGGCCGTGCCGGTGCGCGGCCTCAATCAACTCTTGCAACGGGTCGCGGTCACCGTAGCGCGGATTGATGGCCAGGCCGAACAGGCTGTCCATCACGGCGCTGCGATAGGTGGTCATGGCCTTGTTCCATACCACCGGATAGACAATGTTGAAATTGTGCTCGGCGAGAAAGCGCATGGCTTCCTCAATGCCCGCGCGGCTGTCCAACACTTCACTGTCGACATTGGTGAGCCAGACGCCGCGCAATTCGGCGGGCGCGGCCGGTTCTTGCGAGGGCGAAGGGCCGCAGCTCAGGCAAAGCATGGCAAGCAGGAAAGCTAGCATTCGCATCTCACACCTCCGATTCCAAACGAAAGCAATCAATGCCGGCGTTCAGGTCGCGGCAACATTGCAGCGCGCGTTGTTCGCTGTTCAGCTCGGGGCCCCATTGCACCGCGAAGCGGAATTCATGAAAGCCGCTCAAACCGGCCTCGAAATTCGTTTCCCAGTAGTTCGTCATGAGCCAGGCGTAGATTGGCATCGGTTCGTTTTCCAATCCCGGCATGCCCTGCAGCAGCCGCGGTTTGACGCGCAGATCGCCGAGTTGAATCAAATTGGCATCCGGCGTGGCGATCGCAATGCCGTAGTCCTCGGCCACGCAGGCCAGGCCCTCCTGGATGCTGTAGAAATCCGTCAACGTGCCCGGGAGTTGATCGATGCGCGGCCGCACCTGCGCGCCGGCTTTGTCGAGCCAGAGTTGGAAAGGCCGGTCCGCGCTGGCAAACGGCAGGGCGAGATAGAGATTTTCCGGTTCCCAGCGGTGGTCTTTGTTGAGGCGCACGATCACGTCAACGCGGGGCGCATGCGCATGCGGCCGGAGTTCGAGCAAGAACAAACTGGTGCCGGGCAGAGAGTAGCGCAGTTCCGCTGCGGCCCACACGCTGCCGCTGCTGGATGATTCCACTGCTGCCAGCTTGCCCACGGCGCGCTGCACTGCCAGGCCTTTGCGATTGCGGCCCATTCGCTGGCGCACGATCGTCATTTGGCTGCGGTCCGGCACCGCTGTGATTTCATAAACCGGCGTGAACGCGCCCTGTTCCTGCCGCCGATCGAGTAATTCCATTCGATTCTGCTTGTCGAACCAGGAAATGATGCCGCGCTCTTCCTGCCAGGCAAGGCGCACGAACGGCGTCTCCAAAAAGAAGCTGCCGTGTTGCACGCCGGCCTCGGCTTGCGCCACGTCGAAGACGCCTTCCACGCCTTGCAGCCGGAAACTGCTGGTCGTGTTGCCGGTCGCCGCTTGCACGGCACGCACTTCGAATAATTTTTCCTCACCAGCCGGCAGCGTGCAGGGAACGCCGATTATCACCCCGCGCGGCACTTCTTCCATCTGATGCGCCACCCGCGTGGCAGTGGACAAGTCCCAAACCTCCACGCCCTGATCGAGCCGCAATTCGAAAAACTCGAAGTGATGCACCATCATCTTCGCGAGGCCGCTTATGGCATGGCCATTGGGATTTACGGCCTTGTAGCGCAGCGGCATTTCCGGCCGCATGCCCACTGCGCCGAGCTGGCTGCGCGCCTGCTCGAGCTGGACTTGAATCCCTTCGTAAGCGGCAATCGCAAAGGCTTTCTTGCGCGCGGAAACGATCAGCGGCACCCAGTTCCAGGGATGGGAGACCGACTCCGATCCTTGAAAGGTATGCTCGGCAAACATGGTCAAATTGTATTCGATGGGGCTGCAGTCCGCCCGCGCCAACTGCGGATAGCGCCGGCACAACTGCCGATAATAGCGCAGATCGCGTTGCGCCTGCCGGAATATTTTGGTGTGTTGCGGACAGCTGGCGGTGCCGTCCGACCACCAATCCGGCCAGTCGCCGCGATAGACTGGCAGCTCGACCTCGGTGCGCCGCACGCTTGCAAAGAACTCGCTCAGCGTCACCATCTGCAGCCGGAGGGTTTCGCCGTGCGTTTCATTCCAGCGCCGGATCATTTCAATGATGCGGGCGCTGGGCGGCGAATTGTCATTGCGCAGGCCGGAAACCATCACCGGCACAAATCCGAAAGGATAACCCTCGTCGCGCAGCCTGGCAAAGTAGCGCGGAATGCGCGTGGTGGCGATCGGCCAGACGTCTTCATACATCGCAGCCAGCGGCAATTCATCTTTGATGAGATACGTCGAGGCTGCGCCCGGCGCCAGACCGAGATCATTGCCGAAGTGGTAATGCTCGCCGTTCCACACCAGCACGCGCCCGCCTTGCGGCGTTTCCCACCAGAACGGAAATTGCTTGCGGCCGGCGGGAAACATGCCGTGATGGGTGTGCACGCAACTGAAGAGATTTTCGACGCCGTTGTCGAGCAGCGCCTGGGCAAAGCCCCAACTGTAGCCGTTGATGTCGGCAGTCATGGCGCTGTCGATGCGCACGCCGATTTTTCTGCCGTAATCGGCTGCGCGCCGGATCATGCTGCACAGCACCTCGTGGTCCAGCAATTCGGTCAAATTCAAAAAGCTGGCAGAGAGGCCAAAATCGCCGGCTTGCAGCGCCTGCTCGAAGGCTTGTATGTCCTCGCGGCCGGCCTGCTGGAGAAATTTCTCCACCGGCCAAAAGGTCTCACAAGTCCATTTGAAGCCGTCGAAATGCTGATTGCGGCGGTGGCGGGAATCCCGCAGAATGCGCAGAGCCTGGCGGATGAAGTCCACTTGCCAGCGCTCGATGCGCGCCTGAAATTCGGTATAGCCAATGTCGGTGTGGGAGTGATGAATGAGATACAGCGTGTGCGGGGCAACAGGGCGGCGCTCTGACATGTTTGATCCTGGCGAAGCGTTCGGGTTCGGCAAGTTGCTGATGAAATGCAATGCTGCTGGAGTATGCTACCAAACCGCGCCAAAGTCAAGATCGAAGCTCGGCCGGGCGGAATCCCTCGGTTACCGGTGGTGTCATATTGATCAGCAACGGTTGCACCGTTGCTTTTGGCGCCCGGAGCCGGGCGTCGTGACGCCACGGCACAACCGTGGCGGATCATCCCCACCAATAGCTGGGGCATTACGGCGGGGCGTTTGCCGTTGCCGGGTTCACGGCTGGGCCGTCACGAGTCTGCCGGCGGCCATCACCAGCGTGCGGGTGCAGAATTGACGCACCAACGCGAGATCGTGCGAGACGATCAGCATCGTCAGACGCTGCTGTTCGCGCAGGCGGAGGAGCAGATCGAGCATGCGGCTTTTGGTGAGAACATCCAGTGACGACAGCGGCTCATCGGCAGCCAGAAAAACCGGTGCGAGCGCGAGCGCGCGCGCCAGCACCACGCGATGGCGCTGGCCCTCGCTAAGCTGGGAGGGCAGCGCCTCATGCTCGCGCCGCGGAATTTCGACCATGTCCAGCAATTCTTGCGCGCGGCAGTGTGCGGCGTCGCGAGCCAGCAGGCCATGGGCCAGCAGCGGCTCGCTGATCGCCTCGCGCATGCGGAGCCGCGGATTGAGCGCCGCCCCGGCATCCTGGAAAACGAGCTGGGCTTGTCGCCGGAAGCGCCGCTCAGCCGCGCCGCGCAGCGCGGAAATCTCCTGCCCGCGAAAGCGCACACTGCCGCTGGTGGGCGTGAGCAGTCCGAACAGGCAGTGCAGCAGGGTGGTCTTGCCGCAACCGGATTCACCCACCAGCGCGACCGTTTCGCCTGGAAAGATGCTGAACGTGACGCCGGCGAGGGCGCGGACCGGTTGCTGGCCGAAGGCACGGGCGGGAAAGTGCAGCTCGAGATCGGTCGCGGCAAACAGCGCAGGGTCAAGATTGGGCGGGGGCAGATTCACGAGAAGACTCCAAGAACCGAAATTCCAAATGCTGAGAGAATCAGTGTCGGAATGATTCAAATGCCCGTGTTCGTCTCTTTCCAATCCATCTTCTCAGTCCAAATGGCTTTGCCGTCCCTGACTGCAGGACTCGATTCCCAGCCCTGCGGCGCAAAGCGTTGGGCTGCGGCCAGCAGTTGCCGGGTTTGCACATGCTGCGGCGCGCGCAAGACTCGCCGCGTCTCGCCGCATTCCACGATGCCGCCGGCATGCATGATGGCAACGCGATCGCAAAAACCCGCCACCAGCGCCAAATCATGGCTGATGAACAGCAGGCTCACGCCCAGTTCCTGCTGCAGCCGCAGCAGGCAGGCCAGCACCTCATCGCGAGTTGCAACATCCAGCGCAGTCGTCGGCTCATCCGCGATGATCAAGCGCGGCCGGCAGGCCATGGCCATGGCGATCAACGCGCGTTGCCGCATGCCGCTGCTCAGCTCGTGCGGATAAGCCGCATAACAACGTTCGACTTCCGGCAGGCGGGCCGCTTCGAAAAGCGCCAGCGTGCGCTGCCGTGCCGCTTTGCGCCCCAAGCCGAGATGCAGGCGCTGCACTTCCGCCACCTGGCTGCCCACCCGGCGCAAGGGATTCAATGCCGCCGCCGGATCTTGAAAGATCAAAGCGATCTCCCGCCAGCGGATTTGCCGCAGCCGTTGCTCCGAGGCCTGCAATAGATTCTCGCCGGCAAACAGAATTCTTCCAGCGGTAATCTGCCCCGGCGCTGCGATTAGCCGGGGAACCGCCAGCGCAACCGTGGTCTTCCCGCAGCCGGATTCTCCCACCAGCGCCAGCGTTTCTCCGGGAAAGAGCGACAGATTGAAACCGCGAACCACCGTCGCCGCGGCCCCGTCCTTCCGCTGAAAGCGAATTTCCAAATTTTCGATTCTGAGCAATTCCGGCTGGTTCATTCCGATTGGTGTGTTATTGTGGAATTGCATCACTGGTGCCTGTCCCAAACACCGCCGTCCGGGCGGCTTCTTCATTGCTGAACTGACACTGGCTGCCACCCATGTCATCCTGTAGGATCCCGTGAAGATTAGAGCACCATGCCATGTACCTCACAAGATTCCTGACGAATGACCTGCGGAGTCACCCATGCCAATCAGAGTAACAAAGCGCCAGTGCGATTTTGATGAATTGAACAGCGCCAGCGGACGCGGTTTGTTTCTTGCGGCGTGCCGCGGTCAAGGCGTGAAGGCTTGGCGCAAGCCCTCCCCGATCCAATGCAGGCCAATGGCAGTGAGCGTAATGGCCAGGCCGGGAAACGTCACGATCCACCACGCCGAAGCCAGCACGTCGCGGCCATCGCGGATGATGCTGCCCCAACTCACTTCCGGCGGCTGCACGCCCAATCCCAAAAAGCTCAGGCTCGATTCGATGAGAATGACATCCGCCAGCCGCAGCGCCATCAAAGCAATGACCGGCGGCAGTGCGTTGGGCAGGAGGTGGCGCAGGATGATGCGACCGCGGCTCAGCCCCAGCACTTGCGCGGCTTTGATGAAATCCCGTTGCTTGAGCGACATGACTTCAGCGCGCAGCAGCCGGGCAATGTCCATCCACATGGTGGCCGCCATCACCAGCACGAGCTTGCGCCAGTCCGTGCCGAACAGCGCGACACAACCGGTGAGCAGATAAACCACGGGAAAGGCGAGCAGCAATTCCACCAGCCGCATGATCACGCCGTCGAGGCGGCCGCCGGCATAACCGGCGAGCGCGCCCAGGGTTGCGCCCAACAGCAAAGCGAGAGCCGTGACGGAGAAGCCGAGCGTGAGGGAGACGCGCGCGCCCAGGATCAGCCGGCTCAACACGTCGCGGCCGAATTGATCGGTGCCGAGCGGATACTGCCAACTGGGTGGGTGATAACGCTGCGCAATCACCTGCACCAAAGGATCATGCGGCACCAGCCGCGGCGCCAGTGCGCCGGCCAGCAGCCAGCCGCACACCACCATCGCACCGGTCCACGCCAGCTTGTGGCGGAAGAAGTTTTGCAGGAAACTCGGCATGCGCAAGTCCTGCGGGAAAGCCCGCGAGTTTTTCATTTTCTGCCGCGCCGGCGGGCCGCGACTGGGACAGGAGAGCAGAAGGCGAGGGCAGGGGAATTCACGCTCATGCCGGTGCTTTGATTCTCGGATCCGCCAGCCGGTAACAAACATCCGTGATGAGGTTACCGGCGATGACCATGATTGCGGACAGCGCCGTGGCGGCCAGAATCACCGGATAGTCGCGCGCAAAGATGGCTTCCAACGTGACGCGGCCCATGCCGGGCCAGGCGAAGACGGTTTCCGTGAGAAAGGCGCCGCCCAAGAGGAAGGGAAAGCTCAAGCCCAGCAGCGAGAGCAGCGGCAGCCGGGCGTGCGGCAACGCGTGCCGGATCATGATGCGCCAGGGCGGCAGGCCTTTGGCCTGCGCCAGCCGAATGAAAGTCGAGTCCATGGCATTCACCAAATTCTCCCGCACGTAGCGCGCGGTGGCGGTGGCGCCGGGCAGCGCGAGCGTCAAGACCGGCAGCACCAGATGCGCCAGGCGATCCCGGCAGGTTTCCCAGAAGCCTGCTTCTGCCAACCGCAGCGTAGCGGCGTGCGAAGTGGGCAGCCAACCCAGCTTCAGCGCGAAGAGCGAGAGCAGCAGCAATCCCAGCCAGAAACTCGGCATGCAGTAGAATGCCAGGCCGGCGTGATTGATGAACACGTCGGGCCAGCGCTGGCGATAGTGGGCGCCGAGCGTGCCCAGCGTGATTCCCAAAACAAAAATGAGCAGGAGAGCGGGAATGGTCAACTGCAGCGTCGCGGGAATGGCCTCGGCCAGAATGGCGGACACCGGCTGGCCTTGCGTGAGTGAATATCCCCATTCACCGGCGAGGCATTGCCTGAGCCACTTGAGGTATTGCCAGTGCAGCGGCTGATCGAAGCCGAATTGCTGCCGCAACAGTGCCAGCGTTGGCGGTGAAATTTGTGGTGAAAGGAAGCGCGCGGTAGGATCGCCGGGGCTGGCATGCATGAGGAAAAAAGTGAGGGTCAACACGCCCCAAACGAGCAAGAGCGCCTGCAACATGCGGCGCGCCAAAAAGGTGAGCATGAGCGGTGGAGTTTTTAGAAGTAGTGCCGCCCGGCAGCGGCGGCAGAAAGAAAAGGCACGCCGTTGCGTTGCTCCGCCGCAACCGGCGGGAGCAGCACGCGGCGGCGTGCTTTACCTTTGCGTCCGCAGGTCGAGCAACAGCTTTTCCAGCTTGCGAATCTCGCGGCTGGCCTTGAGCTGGCGATAATGCTCCAGGGATTCTTGCAAGTGCTTGGTGGCATTCTTCCGGTCGCCTTTGGCGAGCCAATACTCGATGAAGCTGCGGTGCGTCTCAGCCAGCACCAGTCGCAGATCGTACTGGCTGCCGAGCGCCAGCGCTTCGTCGAGGTATCTGAGGGCCAGGCCCCAGTTCTCCTGCCGGGTGTAGACCACGCCCATGATACGGCAGGCATCCGCTTCGCCGGACTTGTGCTCCAAGCCATGAAACACGCGCAGCGCGATCTGGCACTGCTTCTCGGCCATTTCCAGATCATGCATCAACAAATAAAGCTCGACGCGATTCAGGCTGGCCTGGGCTTCGACCACGGCGTCGCCGATCTCGCGGGCGAGTTGCAGGCTCTTGGCATAGTACTTCCCGGCCTCGTTCCAATACTCCTTGTCGCGATAAGCGGTGGCGAGGTTGTTGTAGGTTTCCGCCAGGCCGCGCAGGTCTCCCAGCTTCTCGAACAACGGCAGGCTCTTCTGCAGCGCGGCGAGGGCCTTGTCACTGTGCCCCTGCAGGTTGTACATCGCGCCCAGGTTGTTGTAGACGCAGGCGGTGAGTTCGTCGTCGTTCATGCGCTCGGCGATCGCGCGGGCGTGCTCGCAGGCGGTCTCCATTTTGCGCCAGGCCGCGGCCTGAAAATAGCCGGTGGCCAGGCTGTTCAACGCATAGGCTTCTTCCAGCGCTTCGCCGTGCTCCAGGCAGATTTTGCGGCTGCGCTCGAAAAGCGCATGAGCCTCTTTCCACCGGCTCTGCCGCAGCTTCAGATTGCCGATTTGGCGCAAGGTGCGGGCTTGGAGCTTGTAATCCTGCAGCAGCGTGCTCAGCTTGAGCGCCTGTTCGTAGTTCTGAATCGCTTCCTCGACCAGCCCCAGCAGCGCGTAGGTTTGCCCGGCGCTGTAACAGAGGGTGAGTTCCTGGGCCTGGTCCTGCTTGATTTGCGCGTGCTGTTTGAGGTGCTCCACCGCCAGCTTGAAATAGGCTGCACTCTTGGCCTTGTCGTCTTCGGTCTGGAGTCTGCGCGCCAGCTTTTCCATGCTATAGCTCAGGTCAACAAAGGTCTCGGAATCGGATTGGCCGCCGTGTTCCGTCATTTTGATGAAAGCCGCGAGGTTGTTGGCCAGCGCCCGGTATTGCTCCCGGGGCTTGCGGCTCTCTGTCCTTTTCTTCTTCGGCATATGACCTACCTACCATTGCACAACTGCAAGTGGCATACCACGTCGGATGACCTGGCGTTGGGTTAATCAAATCAACGGTTTTGCTGCAGACCTCGGGCATTCACGCGCAGGATCGGCTGCGCTGCCCGCCGGAATCGTAATGTTACGTTACAGCCCGCACGTCCACGTGCGATCACATGACAATTCCTTCAGCGCGCCGGACTTCTGTTACCGGCTCGCCAGGCTGTATTGCGTGAAGTGCCAGACGTAGACCCAAATCTTCTTGCCCTTCTCATCGACCGTACCGCCCACGTCGATCCACTGGCGCGTGACCGGATCAAACCAGGTAACGGTAAAGGTGCTGGGATCCAGACCGGTGGTGTCGAGATTCTTGTAACAAATCGTCACTTTCACCGGCTGATCGAAGTGTCCGCTGGGGCCAAAATCAACCTGGGCGGCTTCCTTGTCGACTTCGGTAATCACCATCTTGAAGTCGCCGCGCAAAGCGAAAGTGGGGATTTCCATTTCATGGCCGCGAAACTCCAGGCGCCCGCCTTTCGACCGGTGCATCTTTTTTGCACGGCTGCCGCCCCAGTTCTCACCCTGCCAGGCGATGAATTCCTTCTCCTCCGGCGTGACGTTCCAGGTCAGCGCATAGCGGCCGGCCTGCGTAATGTTCGCGGAGATGTTTTCCTGCTTGTCATCGATGCTGCTGGGCAGATCGATCCAGTTGTCGGAGGCCGCATCGTAACGGCTGATGGTCAGGGCCGCCATGTTGACGTCGATCAGGTTGACCACTTTTAGATGCAGGGTCAAAGTTGCCGCGGCGTTGAATGTGACGTTCGGGCCGATCTCCAGCTCGACGAGATGGTCGTTCACGGCCACGAAGGATATCTCGGTCTCTTGATTGACCGCGCCGGCCGGGAACTCGAGCTTTTCGTGGCACAGATCAATATTGTCCTTGCGGTCGGGCTTGATCAACTTGGATTTCGTGCCGCTGCACACATGGCCCTTCTGCAGCGCCCTCGGCGCTTTGGGCCGGAGCAGCTTCATGCGACTGGGATCGAGAACTTTGCGGGTCTGCCGGCTGATCTGGCTCGCCTGTTCCGGCAATACCGGATCGCTGTTTCCGATCGGTGAAATCGGTTTCTCATTGCAGCCGACGATGAGCAGTGCGAAGCTGATTGCGCCAGCCAGGGTCGCCAGCCTAGACAACCTTTTCATGCGCGTCATGATGGGCCTCCTGCGGGAGTGGATGAATGGTTTGTTGTTTATGTCTTGGTTTGGTGAAGCGGCTTTGCAGAAGCCTTCCTGCAATGACTCCAGATCATCTGCTGGACAGGGCGTATTGCGTGAAATGCCAAACCGGCACCGACACGGTTTTGGTGTTGGTATCGATCGTGCCGCCGAGATTGACCCACTTGTTGCTCGCCGGATCAAACCAGCTTATGGAAAGATTCGAAAGTTTGATACCATTGAGTTTGGCGTTGGTGTAGCTGATGGTGACCCGGGCAGGAATTTTGAATTGCGTGCCGTCCGGACCAAATTCGCCCTGCAAATAGGTGTCACTGTCACAGGTGATGCTGATTTCCGTGTCTTGGGCGAGCGCGCCCGCTGGAATATTGATGGAGAAGGCATCAATACTGACGCTGCCGCCTTCGCTGGCACGAATCAGGCGGGAGACTGACCAACTCTCCCAGAGCGCGAGCGCCAGAGTGGATTCGCGGGCCACCCGGGAATCGGGAGCTGAAGCCACCGGCTTGTTTAGGCTGTGCCCGGAGGCCACGGCCGGCGCTTGCTCCGCACCAACCGGGGAAGGCGTCTGATCATCACTGCAACCGCTGCTCATCAGCACCGCCACGAGAAAACCCATCAGCAGCAGCCGGACCGAAGTGGAGGAGAATTTATGCCGCATGACACGCTCCAGTCGTACTATTCACTATCGCCTTGGCGACCTACTGCAAGCTCATTTTACGGAGAGGGTGTATTGGGTGAAATGCCAGACATAGGTCGTGATCGTCTGGCTCACTTGGTCGACGATGCCGCCGGCATCGACCCATCTGTCCAAAGTCTCATCATACCACGCGATGGTCAAACGGTTGATTTCACCTTTTTTGAGATTGGCGTCGGCAAAGGAAATCGTGACTTTGATGGGCACAAGAAACCAGCCGTCGGGTCCATAGTTGGCCTGAATGTAGTTGCTGCTCACATCCGTAATGTAGAATTCCTTCTGCTGTTCGCTGAAGGAATATTTCGAAACCTCCAGGCTGTGGCCCATGTAGGATAGCGAACCGCCGGAGCTCGAGGTCATGACCTTCGAAGCCGTGCCGCCAAAACCGTTGACGCTGCGTGTCCTTCTCGACACCGGCGTGATGGTTGTTGTCGGCGTCGGATCCGTGTTCCCGGGCTTGGCCAGCGACTTGACTTCTGGAGCGGTGACCGGCGAGAGCGGCGCAGGAGCAGGCACTTCGCCGCAACCGATTGCCATAACCGCCAACGCGGCCAGTGCGCCCCAAATCATTCCGTGTTTAAACATGATTTCGCTCCTGTTCAGTTGGACTTTCGCCACCACCCGCATCATCGCGGCGTGGGCGGGCGTGAGAAATCTCTGCAACATGGCTGAGATCTTGCCGGCAGCCGGCGCTCAGCGCGCGGCCAGGCTGTACTGGGTGAAATGCCAGACATGCGCCACTACTTTTTGCGCATGAAAATCGACTATGGTCTCGACCTCTTCCCACTCGCCGGTCTCTTCGTTGTACCACACAATGATCAAGTCGCCGGGATTCACGCCGGTGAGATCAGCCCGGTCATACCAAATGGTGATCTTGACCGGTTTGAGGAACCAGCCGTCGGCGCCAAAATCAACCGCCTGGAATTTGGCGTCGTAGAAATCGCCGTCCGTTGCGAGAATCGTGATCGACATCTCCCGCACTTCGGCAAGCGCGCCCGCCGGCACATCCATGCGATAGTCGCAGTGCTCGAGAAAGCCGCCGGACGGCCCCATTCTTTTGCTTACCGTACCGGTGCAGCTCTTGTCTTTTCTCTTGATGCGCTTGTCAGCCTTGCCATTCAGGTTCATCCTGCCGTTTGCAGGAATGCCATTTCCGCCTTTTGCCAGCGTAGCAGGATGGGCGGGTTGCAGGGGCGAGAGGCCGGCAGGGGCAGGCCCTTGCTCGCAGCCCACCGTCATGACAATGCCGGCGAGAAAGATGGCCTTCCAGAAGGATGAGTTTCCAACACGCAACCGCTTCATTGCAGCTCCTCCGAGCCAGTTCTGTTCACACAGTGCCCGATTCATCCATGATTGATTTGAGTGTTTCGAGTTCAGCCGGATCTCGAAGCAACAGGAAGGTGAGAAGAACGGAAAGTGACGCAGCATGAGGTGGAGACCGTCGCTGGTCTCGGCATGACAATGCCCACGTTTCGGCAACCGCCATGCCATGCGCCGCCCGCATGCTGCACCGGCAGGGCGAGGCTGAAAAAACGGGCTTTAGCATGGCCGCCGCCGGGTGAGGGCGCGGGCTGGACTGCAACGTTTTGTTGCGCCGGCCAGCGACGGCATGAGCGCAGCGGAACGTTTCGTTGCAGAGCGGTTTGCCGGCCGCCCTGGTTTGCCGGACTGCGTCGCTGCGCAGCCGTATATCAATCCTGCGTTTGTGGCCGCCGAACGCTGCCGGCGTGTTGAAATGTCCGGAATTTGCACCACGGCGGACTTTCGGTGCCGCGCCGCAATGGTTTCCGCGTCCGGCAATTTGCATGGTAGTTATAGCAATCAAAGCCCTGCCACATTGCGGGACAACCTGAGCTCGTCATGAACTTGCTGGCCCATCTCTCGATCAAGCGGAAACTGACCCTGATCATCATGCTGACGAGCACCGTGGCGCTGATGCTGGCGTGCGCCGCCTTTCTCGGCTATGAGCTGATCACCTTTCGCAGCACCATCGTGCAGAACGTGTCGATCCTGGCGGACGTCATCGGCGCCAACTCGACGGCCGCGCTGGTGTTCAACGACCCAAAAGCCGCCGAGGAAACCATGGCCGCGCTGGCTGCCGAGGCGCACATTATCGCGGCTGTGATCTATCGCAAGGATGCGCCCGCTGCCTTCGCCCGCTACACGCGGGCCGGCGACCAGTCCCTGCTGCCCATGATCGTGCTGCACAACGGCCATCTCTTCTGGCAAAACCACTTGTTGCTGGCCCGTCCCATCCTCATGGCGAAGCAGCCCATCGGTACGATTTTGCTGCAGAGTGACCTGCGCGCGATGGACGAACGGCTGCAGCGCTATGCCGGCATCATGCTCGCCGTGCTGCTGGCCTCCTCGATCGCCGCCTTTTTGCTCTCCTCGCAGTTGCAGCACGTGATCTCCCGGCCGATTCTGCATTTGGTGGCGACGGCGCGCGCGGTTTCCGAGCAAAAGGATTATTCCGTGCGCGCCCGCAAGGAGAGCCACGACGAACTGGGCTTGTTGATCGACAGCTTCAACGAGATGCTGGCGCAGATTCACGAGCAGGACGAGGCGCTCAAGGCCTCGCTGCGCGAGAAGGAAGTGCTGCTCAAGGAGATTCACCACCGCGTGAAGAACAATCTGCAGGTGATTTCGAGCCTGCTCAATCTGCAATCCGCCTCGCTCACCGAGCCGGCGGTGGCCGCGATGTTCACCGAAAGCCAGAATCGCATCAAATCCATGGCGCTCATCCATGAGAAGCTGTATCAATCCAAAGATCTTGCCCGCATCGACTTTGCCGAGTATGTGCGCAACCTGACCAATCACTTGTACCGCTCCTATGTCGTCAATGCCAGCTTGATCAAGCTCCAGCTCGCAGTGGAAGACTTGCATCTCAATGTCGATACCGCCATTCCCTGCGGCTTGCTGCTCAACGAGCTGGTGTCCAATTCGCTCAAATACGCCTTTCCCCACGGCCGGCGCGGCGAGATCAGCCTTCGGCTCACGCGCTTGACCGCGAGCGAGCTGGTGTTGATCGTGCGCGATAACGGCGTCGGCCTGCCGCCGGGCCTGGATATTCAGAACACCAAATCCCTGGGGCTGAAGCTGGTGCAGATGCTCACCAAGCAGCTCAAGGGCACGCTCACTTGCCGCGCGGAAGCGGGCACGGAATTCCAACTGGTTTTTCCAGCATGATGAAACTCTCACAGAAACACCGGCCGCGTTGCTGGTTGGGCAGCCTCCTCCTGCTCGCCGTACCGGCGTTGGCGCAGGAGCCGGACGAGCTGCTCGGCCGCTCGCTCGATGAATTGCTCAACATCAGGATCAATACCGCCGCCAAATATGAGCAAACCGCCAGCGAAGCACCGGCCGCGGTCACCATCCTCACCGCCGCCGAAATCAAGGCCTATGGCTTCGAAACGCTGGAACAATTACTGCGCAGCGTGCGCGGGTTCTATGTGAGCAATGACCGCAATTACAGCTATGTGGGCGTGCGCGGCTTCAGCCGGCCAACGGACTACAACAATCGCATCCTGTTGTTGCTCGACGGACACACGCTTAACGAGAATTTCTACGGTTCGGCGATGATCGGCACCGAACTGGCGCTCGATCTCGCCGCGCTCGAGCGCGTCGAAATCGTGCGCGGCCCCGGCTCGGCCTTATATGGCACCAATGCCATGTTCGCCGTGATCAATCTCGTGCCCAAGCCGGGCAAAGCAGTGGAGGGCGGCGAGCTGACCACGGCGTTCGGCAGCCTGGGCAGGCGCCGCGCCGGCCTGCGCTTCGGCAAGGAATTCGCCAACGGCTTGGATCTGTTTGTTGCCGGCCAGTGGGCCGAGAGCGACGGCCGGAATCTTTACTATCTCGAATATGATGATCCCGCGACCAACAACGGCATTGCTGAAAATCTGGACTGGGACAAATACCGCAGTCTGTTTGCCGCGCTGGCTTACAAAAACCTCGGGTTTTCCGGCCTGTTCACCGGCCGCGACAAGGGCATTCCGACCGGTGCCTACGCCATTGTGTTCAACCGCGAAGCCCAAACCTCTGACGGCCGGCGCTTCCTCGAGCTCAAATGGAACGGCAGCTTTGACGGCAACAAGAGTTTCCTGCTGCGCGGCTACTACGATCACTATGCCTATGCCGGAAAATATCCCTATGCGACAACCTACCGTGATCTCTCGCGCGGCACCTGGGTGGGCAGCGAAGCACAATTGCTGTGGGACACCGGTGCCAACAACCGCGTGACCGCCGGCGTGGAATATCAACAGCACTTGCAAGCCCGCTATCGCGCGTGGGACCGGCACCAGACGTTTTTCGACGGTGACTTTCCCTTTCACCTCATGTCCTGGTATTGGCAGGATGAGTGGCAAGCTGCCGCGAATCTCGCGCTCACGCTGGGGCTGCGCTGGGATCGCTATTCCACCGTGGGCAGCGCGCAGGCGCCGCGCGCCGCATTGGTTTTTCATCCCCATAAAAGCACGACCCTCAAGCTGCTCTATGGCGCAGCCTTTCGTGCGCCTTCGCCCTGGGAAGTGAACACCGATGATGGGGTTTCCTACAAATCCAATCCTGCGGTTGCTCCCGAGCACATCACCACAATCGAACTGGTCGGCGAACAGCGCCTGACCGCGGCGTGGTTTGGTACGGTTTCGCTTTATCAATACCTCATGCGGGATTTGATCGACCCGGTGGTTGATCCGCTCGACGGCCTGGCACAATTTCGCAATGTCAGCCGCGCCCAAGCCCATGGCGCCGAGTTCGAAGTGAGTCTGCGGCCGCAAAACGGGCCGCGCGGCTCTGCCAGCTACTCTTATCAAAGCGCGCGCGACGACAGCCGCACCCGGAAGTTCCTGACCAATTCACCGCGCCACCTGGCCAAGCTCGGCCTGGTCTGTCCGGTGCCGCGGCCTCTCGAAACCGCGCTGGAAATGCAATATGAAACCTCGCGGCTCACGGTTTACCGTTCGCGCACGCCTGGCTATCTGCTCGCCAATCTGCGCCTCAGCTCGCGCGCCGGTGCGGCCGCACCGGCATGGCTGCGCCGCGTGCATGCGGCCGTGGCGATCAACAATGTTTTCGACGCCAGTTATCAGACGCCGGGCGGCGTCGAGCACCGCCAGGCGGGCATTACACAGAACCGGCGGAATTACCAGGCGGAATTGCGCGTCAAGCTCTAGATCCCGGACGACTGCCCACCATGCGAACCCTGCTGCTTGTGATCGGCTTGTTTCTGCTGGCGACCCCTTTGGGCCAGGCCCAGGAGATGGAAGTGCCTGCCGAGGTGCAATACGCCTTGCTGCACAAGATTCTGGCTTTCGATCGCAACCTGAAGGCGCGGGCCGGCAGCGAGTTGGTCATTGGCATCTTGTATCAAACCGCCTTTCGCAGTTCGCTCTCCTGCAAGGATGACTTCGTCGCGGTGATGGCAGAATCGCAGATCGACAAGCTGGTGGACTTGCCGATCCGGCATGTGCCGATTGCGCTCACTGACGATATCAATCTGGCGGAGGCCGCTGCCCGCAACAGCATCGACATTTTCTATGTGGCGCCCTTGCGCGCCGTCGAATTGAAAACCATTACCGCCGTCAGCCGCAACCGCAAGATTCTCACGTTTACCGGCGTGCCCGCTTATGTCGAGGCCGGGCTGACCGTGGGCATCGGCAGCAAGGGCGAGAATCCCCGCGTCATCGTGAATTTGTCCGCCGCCAAAGCCGAGGGTGTGGAGTTCAGCTCGCAATTGTTGAAGCTGGCCAAGGTGATTGAATGAGAACGCCCTCCGGGCTGCGCAGAAGTCTGCCGTGCAGCTTCCGGATTTGCGCAGTCGCCGGGTTTCGCACGCGAGGCCCGGCAGCGAGAGAAACAATAACGGCCGCACGCAGTTTGCCGCCCTCAGGAATTGACATGCCAGGTAAGAGAAAGTAGTCACATGAATCAGAGTCCGGCTACGAAAATCATGGTTGTCGAAGATGAAACGATCGTCGCGCTTGACATTCAAAGCCGATTGCGGAAGTTCGGTTACGAGGTCGTGGCGGTTTGTTCCAGCGGCGAGGAAGCCCTGGCGCAGGTGCCCGCCGTGCTGCCTGATTTGATTTTGATGGACATCATGCTGGCGGGCGAGTTGGATGGCATCAAAACTGCAGAGCAAATTCGCAGCCGCTACGACTTGCCGGTGATCTTTTTGACCGCCTATGCCGATGAGAAAACACTGCAAGCGGCCAAGCTCACCGAGCCTTACGGCTATGTGTTGAAGCCCTTTGAAGAGCGCGAGCTGCATTCCAACATCGAAATGGGGCTTTACCGGCACAAACTGGAGCGCGAAATCAAGGAAAGCCGGCAATGGTTTGCCACCACGCTGAAGTGCATCGGCGACGCCGTCATTGCCACCGACGAAAAGGGCATCGTCGTGTTCATGAATGCAGTGGCGCAGGCGCTCACCGGCTGGCCGGAGTCAGCCGCCGTGGGCGTGGAACTGAACGCGGTGTTTCGCATCGTGAATGAGACCACGCGCCAGCCCGCGGAAAACCCGGCGCTCCGCGCACTGCGCGAAGGCGTGATTACCGGCCTGGCCAATCACACGATTTTGCTCGCCCAGGACGGCCGCGAATTTCCCATCGATGACAGCGCCGCGCCCATTCGCGACGAGCGCGGCAACATCATCGGCGTGGTGCTGGTCTTCCGCGATGTAAGCGAGCGCAAGCAGGCGGAAGATCAGATTCGCCGCTACAACGAACAACTGGAGGAATTGGTGCGGGTGCGCACCGCGCGGCTGCAGCAGCTCGAACGCCAGCGCCTGGAGAATGAGAAACTCGCGGCCACCGGCCGCATGGCGGCGCGCATCGCGCATGAGATCAACAATCCGCTCGCCGGCATCAAAAATTCTTTTCTGCTGATCAAAGATCACGTGCCGCGCGATCATCCGGACTATGAATTCGTGCCGCGGCTGGAACGGGAGATCGACCGCATTGCCGGCATCGTGCAGCAGATGTTCACGCTCTACCGGCCGGATCGTAATATGACCAAGGAATATCCCGCCAGCGAAGCCATCCGCGACGTGGTGGCGCTGGCCAGATCCGGCGCCCAGGAGGCCGGCGTCACGATCACGGTTGCCATCGAGCAGGCCGGCCAGGCGCGGGTGAATTCCGAAGGAACCTTGCGCCAGGTGCTGTTCAATCTGCTGCGCAATGCCATCGAAGCGTCAGCGCGCGGCAGTGCGATCATGGTGCAGGCCGCGGCGCGCGACGGCTGGCTGAACCTCATCGTGGCGGATCAGGGCTGCGGCATTCCGGAGGCGATTCAGTCACAAGTGTTCGAGCCGTTTTTCACCACCAAGAGCGGATCGGCAACGGGCGGGCTGGGCCTCGGCCTCTCCATTTCCAAAAACCTGGCGGAGGCTTCGGGCGGCGCAATTCGCTTTGAAAGCAAGCAGGGGCTGGGCACTACGTTTCACATTCTGCTGCCGCTCGCGGGCAGCGCACCAACCCGGTCTGAAGACAATTGAACCGCGCCGGCAGCGGGCCGCGCCGGTACCGCCATTTTTACAACAACGTCTTGAAATCCCAATACGGAGACCGCCATGGAGCCTTTGGGCAGAATTTTGATGGCTGATGATGAGGAGACTTTTCTGCAATCCACTGCGGCCTTGTTGCGCCGCCGCGGTTTCGAATGCGATTGCGTGAACGACGCCCCCGGCGCGCTTGCCAAGCTGCGCAGCCAGCAGTATGACTTGATGATTGCCGATATCAAGATGCCGGGCAACACCGATCTCGAGTTGATCAAATCTTTGCCGCAGGTCGCGCCCGGCATGCCGGTGATCATGGTAACCGGCTACCCCTCGCTGGAATCAGCGGCGCAGTCCATTGAACTGCCGGTGGTGGCCTATCTGGTGAAGCCGGTCGATTTCGACCAGTTGCTGGAGCAGGCCAAAATCTCGGTGGAATATTCCCGCACCTATCGCGCGGTGGCCGGCGCGCCGGCGCACGTGCAGGATTGGCGGCTGGAACTGGGCAGCGTGCGCCGGATGATCAGCCAAACCGCGGGGGAAACTGCACTGCCCGGCATCGACGCATTCATGACGCAAACCTTTCGCATGATCGTGCATCACCTCGCCGATATGAAGCACATGGTCGAAACCCTGGCGGTCCGCAGTCTGGAGCAGGACGATGGTCACAAGAGCAGCACCACCCGTTACATGGAACTGGTGGATGTGATTTTCGAGGCCATCTCCGTGCTGGAACGAATCAAGCATGTTTTTCCCTCCGAGGAACTGGATGTGTTGCGTTTGAAATTGAAACGCGTCGTGAAAGGCCAAGGCGGCCTGCTCAAAGAGGAGGAATGACGGCGGTGTGATGCCGGCCGGTGGTTGCCGCGACAGGCGAGATTCTTTTGGGGTAATAAACGGGAGGAGGCCTCGCCGCCGCATGGGCGGGCGGTTTCCTCGCCGCGTCCCAACCCGAACGAGCCGGAACCAAAGAAGGCAAAAGCGCTCGCAAAGACGCGGAGACGCAAAGGCACGCAAAGAAACGATTCGAGTTTTGTCTTTGGTGATTGCGAGCAACAAATGATTAGGAAATCTTTGCGAACCTTTGCGTCTCTGCGTGATTTTTTCGCCCAAAGTGGAAAAAGCCGGAGATTTTCAGAAGTGATACGAAACCCGCATGAATACAGATCAAGATAGCAGCCACCGAACAAGTCTTTGCTTTTATTGCAACGAGTTTACTATTTAGTGACTAAAACTCTGCTTCCTCGTGCGGATTGCCGAGGCGATATTCCTCCATCTTGCGCTTCAAGCGCGGCCGCGAAATCCCCAGGATTTCCGCGGCCTTGGTGCGATTCCACTTGGTGAGCCTCAAAATCTCCTCGATCAACCGGCGCTCACCTTCCTTCAAACTCAAACCATCGGTTGGAATCGCGAGCGGATCAGTGGTTGGCAGAAAAGCCTGAGGGCTGACCGGCTGCATCGGCGGCGCCAATCCCAACGCCGAGCGCAAGTCCGCCAGCGTGATTTCCCCGCCTTCGCCCAACAAGACCGCGCGCTCGACGGCGTGCTTCAATTCGCGTACGTTCCCCGGCCAGGGATATCCCAGCAGGTAATCCTCCGCCTCCGGGCTGAAGCCGTTTACGGCGATTTCATAACTTTGCCGGAATTGCCGCAAGAAATGCCGGGCGAGCAGCAAGATGTCCGCGCCCCGTTCGCGCAAAGGCGGCAGCTCGAGGTTGACGACGTTCAAGCGGTAAAACAAATCCTGGCGAAACTGGCCTGCTGCCACTGCCCGCCGCAAATCGGCGTTGGTGCCGGCGATGATGCGGGTATTTACCTGCAAGTCGACCGTGCCGCCCAGCCGCCGGAATCGCTTCTCTTCGATCGCCTTCAACAGTTTGGCCTGCAGCAGCAGGCTCAGGTCGCCGATTTCATCGAGAAAGAGCGTGCCGCCTTCCGCCAGCTCGAACAATCCCTGCTTGCGCGTCTTGGCGTCGGTGAAGGCGCCCCGTTCATAGCCAAATAACTCGGCTTCCAGCAGGTTTGCCGGCAGGGCGGTGCAATTCACTTCGATGAAGTTGCCCTCGTGTGAGAGCACGGTGGAGGCGTTGTGAATCGCGCGCGCCACCACTTCCTTGCCGGTGCCGGTCTCCCCGAGAATCAAAACCGTGACCCACTTGACCCGGCTGAGGCGCTGGATGCGTTTACGGATTTGCTGCAACTGCGGGCAGGCGCCGAGCATGCCATCCCGCCCGAGCGGGCCGGCATCGGTTGCGGCCGGCACCTCTTCCGGACCGGAGGAATGGCTTATTTTGTGTATCAACTCCGGCAGCCGGCTCAGGTCTTCTGGAAATTTCAGAAAGTCACGCACCCCGCGCTTCAGGCAGCGCACGACCGCCTCGGTCGGCGGGTCTTGCGCCAGCATGATAACGGCCAGGTCCTCCTGTTCCTGCTGCAGCCGTTCGAGGATTTGCAGCGGATCGGCTTCCGGCGCATCGAATTGCAGAAGAACGACGCGCGCCGGCCGTTCGGCGAGCAAGTCGATCATCTCCGCTGTGCCGGCGGTTGTGCGGCAGGCAAAGCTGTCGGCCGGCAGCGCCTGTGCCAGGCGCTGCTGGAACTGGCTTTCGCCGGCAATCACGATTTCGAGTGGTTGATCAAGCGCCATGCTGCCCTGGGAACAGTGCCTTAGACTGCGGTGAGCTCAAAAGCCTTCCGAGGTTGCGCCTGAATTTTATACTCTTCGATTTTGCGCGCCAGCCGGGGCCGCGAGATGCCCAGGATTTGCGAAGCGCGCGTCTTGTTCCATTTCGTCAGGCGCAGGACTTCCTCGATCAACCGGCATTCGCCGTCGCGCAAGGACAAGCCTTCCGGCGGGATTTCGATGGCACGGCTCCACGGGAGCGCGCCTTCGGCCGGCCGGGGCGAGGCGGCCCGCGGCTGAGGTTCCACGCCCAGGGCTTCGTGAATATCGGCAACGTCGATGGCCGCGTTTTCGCTGAGCAGCACGGCGCGCTCGAGCACGTGTTTCAGCTCGCGCACGTTGCCGGGCCAGTCGTATTGCATCAAAGCTTGTTCGGCGGCGGGCGTGAGTTTTTGCGCCGGCGTTTGATATTCGCGGGCATAGGCCGCAAGAAAATGGTGCGCCAGCACGAGAATGTCCCGGCCGCGCTCGCGCAACGGCGGCAGCGTGAGCGTGATGACGTTCAGGCGGTAGTACAAATCCCGGCGAAAGCGCGTTTCTTCGATGGCCTTCTCCAGATGGGCATGCGTGCCCGCCATGATGCGCGTCTTGACTTCCAGACTTTGCGTGCCGCCCAGCCGGCGAATGCGTTTTTCTTCGATGGCCTTCAACAGTTTGGCCTGCAACAGCAGACTCATGTCGCCGATTTCATCGAGAAACAGCGTGCCGCCTTCGGCAATCTCGAACAACCCTTTCTTGCTGAATTTGGCGTCGGTGAATGCGCCTTTTTCATAGCCGAACAACTCCGCTTCCAGCAAATTCTCCGGAATGGCGGTGCAGTTGACTTCGACGAAGGGCGCATTGGCGGGCGTTTCGGCGCTGCCATAGTGAATCGCGCGCGCCACCAGCTCCTTGCCCGTGCCGGTTTCGCCGCGAATCAACACGGTCACCCAGCGGCGGTGTGTGATTTTTTTGATGGTCAGCACCACCTGCTGCATCTGCGGGCTTTCGCCGATCAAGCCCTGCACATCGAAACGATCATGCAACTGCGCGCCAAAGGCCGCGCCTTTTTGATTTTTTTCCCAACGGGCATAGTAGTCACGCAGGGCGGTGTGGAGCTTGACCTTTTCCTTGGGATACTGCAGGAAATCACTGGCGCCCAAGTGCAGGCACTTTACCACGTCTTCAATGGCGGGCGCGGCCGCCACCAGCACCACATTGCGTTTTTCTCCCGTGGCCAGCAACTGGGAAAGCAGCTTGAGCGGCTTGAGCTGTTGCAGATCGAAGTCGATCAGAATCAAGTCCGGTGCGTGCGTGCGTGCCAGCGCCTCTTTCAGCTTTTCTTCCGTGCTGCACTGCCACAGGGCGGCTTCAGGGTTTTCGGCGAAACAAGTTGCCACGGCGTTTTGCAGCTCACGGCCGCCGGCCACGAGAACTTGGAATTTCAAGTCTTTCTCCTTGCATAGATGTTCTCCTGTGCGATCGGTTTGGGGCTGCCCCCTGCCCCGAGTTCAAATATGCCGAATCCCTCTGCACATTCGCACAGGGGCGTGCCACCACTGCTCCCTGCAATATCATGCCAGGACGCCCTGACAAAAAGAAAGGCGCAATCGTAACACTCCTGTGCACCGGTTTTCCTGAGTGTTGCGATTACGCCTCTTCTTGCGGGACGATCTCCGGCCCGAATCGACGTTCTGTTGAATCTCCCGGCACGGGGGCCGGCCATGGCCGCCCGCCGTGCAAACGAGCACGTCCTTGTCATCTCAAACTGCCAGAACGGACAGTGCCTCGCAGAGAATCCACCTGACTATACTCGCAAAACTCTGTGCTGCCGTAAATCAAAGAGAACTATTTTCCGCGCTCGCGCACCGCCGCGGAGGAGCGGCGATGCCAATCATGGGGCGGGCGCTGCCAGCGTCCACTCCTCGACGTTGATCAGATAGCCGCGCACATCCATTTTGACCTGCTGCAGCCGCTGATGCACCACCGCGGGATTCTCCTGCATGTAGAGAAAGACATATGGGCAATCGGCGGCGACCAGGCGCTGAAACGCACGCCAAATCCGGCGGCTGCGCTCGCGGTCATTCTCCTGGCGGCCGGCCACCAGCAGCGAGTCCACCCGCGGATTGTGATAGGAGGTGAGATTGTATCCGTCTGCAATCGCCTCGGAATGCCAAACCTGGGAGGGATTGACGGAGTATCCGGTTTTCCAGGAGAGCAGCACGGTGTCAAAATCGCGCTTTTGCAACACGTCCTCCACCAGCCGGCCGAATTCCAGCAACTCGGGCTGGGCCTGCACGCCGATTTTCTGCAAATCCGCCTGTATCATGACCAGCGCGTCGCTGCGCATTTTGTTGTCGGCATTGGTCTTCATGGTGAAAGCCAGCGCCTGGCCGCGCCGGTCGCGCACGCCGTCACCATCGTGATCCTCCCAGCCGGCCTGTTGCAGCAGGGTGGCCGCCTGCGCCGGATCGTAAAGCTCGGTGGCGAGCGAATCATCATAGGCCCAGAAGTACGGCGGGATCGGGCCGGGCACGACGCGGCCGCGGCCGTTGAGCAGCACTGCGATCAGGTTTTGGCGATTGATGGCCTGGGTGATGGCCTGGCGCACCGCGACCTCCTGAAAAATCGGCCGCTGCAAGTTGAAGGCAAGAAAACTGTAGCCGCGATCGGGATACGTCAGCACGCGCAGTTGCGGCTGTTGGCTCAACTCGCCGAGTTTGTTGGCGGAAACATAGGGTAACAAGTCGATCTCGCCGGCCTGCAGGTTGGCCACCAGGGTATTCTCCTCCGGCACGATGCGAAACACGATGTGGTCGAGCTTCGGTTTGCCGCCATAGTAACGCGGATTGGCGGCAAAGATGATGCGATCATTCGGCCGCCATTCTTGGAGCAGGAACGGCCCATTGCTCACCGGCATGCGATTGAAGGACGCCCGCCGCAATTCCGCCGGCGGCACGCTGGCGAGCACGTGCTTGGGCAGAATTGGAATTTGAATATCCAACATGGCATCCGGATAGGCGCGCTTGAAGGTGAAGCGGACAGTATAAGCATCGAGCGCAGCCACGGAGTCAACCTCGGCGAAGCGGTCACGGCCGGTATAAGCCGTTGCCGGATTGACCGCCAGTTGATGGGTGAAGATCACGTCTTCTGCCGTGGTGGGCTGGCCGTCGGACCAGTACACGTCGTCACGCAAATGAAACGTCACCTCTCTGCCTGCGGCACTGGTTTCCCAGGTGCGCGCCAGCCGCGGCTGCATGGCCAGCGAGCTGTCCAGCTCGCACAAGGTCAAGAACAGCATCTCTTCAATCACGTGCAGCGCGTCGGCGTTGGCGGTTCCCAGCTCCAGCAACGTGTCGAAATCGCTGCTGAGGCCGATCACCGCGGTTTGCGGCAGTTGGTGTCCGGACTGCTGGCTGCAACTGAGGAAGGCCATAACTGCCAGCAGGACCAGCCCAAGCCGGCCGCGGCGGGTGAGCCACATGTTCAAGTGTGAGAGCATGGGAGTTATCCAAGTAGTCTGTCGGTACTGTGAGGTTTGTTGAGAAGGTCTGATGTGGGGGAGTTCCGCTGCTGTCGGTAATCGTCCTGGTGTGAGGTGGCAGCATCTCGGAAGGAGGCGGAATCTCGCCTGCCTGGGGGCGATTTTCCGCGCCGGTCATGGCCGGATGAGGATGTGGTTGGGCCAAACGGCCGTACGAGAGCTAAGACCCCGCAGAAACCAAAGCCATTCGAGAACAGCCCATCCTCAGAGCCTGCGCCGCGCCACACAGCCTGTCCCTCGTGAACGCGATTCAATGCACGAATATAAGGGCATTCACGGCGGATGCGGAAAGGTATTGCGCAAAAGCCAAATTGATTCCGCATCTGCCGGGAAAGTGTTTTATAATTCAGGCAATTGGGACTCGCCGAGCGAGCACGCCAGGTCTTGCTTCCGCACCGCGTTTGGCAGGGTCATTTGCAACCGCGCCATCATCCGCCGCATTCAATCATGCGCAAATTCATCCTGACACGTTATCTCCTGCGCGAACACACCGGGCCGTTCTGCTTCAGCTTTGCGGTGCTCACCTTTGTATTCGTGCTCGATCTGTTGTTTCGCCAGCTCAACCGGCTGCTGAGCAAAGGCCTGCCGGTCACCACCATCCTGGAATTTTTCGGCTGCAACCTCGCCTGGATGATGGCCACGGCCGTGCCGATGGCCGTGCTCACGGCCACGCTGATGGCGTTTGGCCGGCTGGCCGCGGATGAGGAAATCACCGCCCTGCACGCCGCCGGCCTCAGTCTGCGGCGCCTGGTGGCGCCGGTGTTGGCCGCCGCCGCCGCGCTTGCGCTCATGCTGTTTTGGTTCACCGATCGCGTGCTGCCGGAATTCAACTACCGCGCGCGCCGCCTCGCCACTGCCATCACCCTGCACAAACCCGCCATTCGCCTCGAACCCGGCGTGTGGTTTGGCGATTTGCCCAATTACCGCCTGCTGGCCACCGCCGTGGCAGAAAGCCTGGCCGTGACGAAATTGACCAATCTGCTGGTGCAGGATCTCTCCGCGCCGCAGGTGCAGCGCATGATCGCGGCGCGCGCCGGCCTGATGCAAACCGATTCCGCCGCCCGCCGGGTGACGTTGACTTTGTTCGACGGCGAAATTCAGGAAATCGATTTCAATGAGCTGGAGGAATTGCGGCGGCTGAGTTTCATCAAGCACGAGTTCGTCATTTTTTGGGAAGACAGCACTGCCGGCTTGCTTGCAACGGCGCGCACCGATCGCGAACAAACCCTGGCACAAATGCGGCAGGAGGTGAGCGCCAGTGAGGCGGCGCTGGCGCAGTTGCAGCAGCGGCTGCACGCCGTGTTTGCCGGCGAAGGCCTCGAGCTGCCCGCGCCTCCGGGCGGCGCGCCGCGGGAAACCCTGCTGACCGCGCTGCCTGCCGATTTGCCGGCTGAGCGCCGCGATCGCTTGCGCGGCTTCCTGCAGGTTTGGTCGTCGCGGCAGCAGGAACTGCAGCAGCGCGTGCACAGCCTGCTGGTTGAAATTCACAAGAAGTACGCCTTTCCGGCGGCGTGCGTGGTTTTCGTGCTCATTGGTGCGCCGCTGGGCGTGCTGGCGCGGCAGGGTGGTTTTGCCACCAGCTCGGGCCTCAGCCTGATCTTCTTTTTGATCTATTGGGCGTGCATGATCGGCGGCGAGCGCCTGGCGGATCGTGAGCGTCTCCCGCCGCTGCTGGCCATGTGGTCCGCCAACCTGTTGCTTGGCGGGCTGGGCTTGGCGGCGCTGTGGCAGGTTGGCCGCGGCCCTTGGACGGTCGCGCCGTTGGTTCATGGGCTGCGTCAAAAGATCAGCAATCTGCGCGCCCGGCGGCAGTGGCATCGTCCGCAGCCTGCCGAACTGCCCGCTATGCCGTGCCCGGCTCCGCCGGCGGTGGCAACGAGTTCTTCACCGCCACGGCAGCCGGAAGTCACTGTGCCGGTGACGCCACCAGCACAGCCCGCGGTGCTGCCGCAGCGCAGCCCATCCGGCAGCGGTTGGCCGGAAGTGAGAGTCGTTTTGCAGCAGCTCGCGCACCGCACGCATGCGCAGGTGGTCATGCTGTGTGATCAAGACGGCAGGCCGGTCGTGCAGGTGGGAAATGTGCCGCCGGAGCTGCCGGAGAGTTCCGGCGCGGCGGCCCTCGGCCGGCTGGCAGCCAGTCACATGGCGGCAGCGGCCGCCCTGTTCCGCCAACTCGGCGAGACCCAAGGTGTGCGCTCCTTGCTGCTGGAAGGCTGGCAGCACAACAGCTACGTCTTCAGTTTCGCGGGCCGCTTGATTTTGATTGTCATCACCGGCAAGCAGGCTGCGGTGGGTTGGGTCGAATTGATGGCGAAACAAGCGCTGGCGAGTCTGCGCCAAATCGCGCTGGCGGCGGCGGCGCGCAAAGCCAGGCCTGCGGCTGCGCAGCGGCCCGCGCCGGCAGTGATGGAAACGTGAGCCTGGCTTGGAATCGAAATCAATGGTGTAACGAAATACGCCGTTCCGATCAAATCGTACGGCGCCCGAGTGCAACAAAACATTGCTAAACCTCGCCTGCGCGCGGCAGGCCTGCCGCACAATTTCTCTTTCACTTCCTTCAAACCTTTGTTTTGCTTCTGCCGCGATCGCCGGCGTCCCCGCCGTTTGCTCCTGCCCGAACCGTGGTATGGCCTTTGTCTTGAGATCGGCAGCAATCAATCACGGTCAGATCAAACCCAATCAGGTGATGCCATCATGTCACGCTGTTCGCTGCCACCGCAATCTGCTTTGAATCAAATGCAACGGCCCGCCGGCAGCCGTGCGCTTGCGGCCCGGGTGCTGCTCACCGGTCTTGCCGCGCTGTTGTTGCAGGCTTGCGCCGGTACGCAGCGAACCGCTGCACCGCTGCGGCCGCGCGTGCCGGCTTATCATGAGCAGGAATATCGCATCGCGCCCGGCGACAATCTCGTCATCCGGCTCTACTATCATCCCGAGCTGAACACCGAAGTGTGGGTGCGGCCGGATGGCCACATTTCGCTGGAGCTGGTGGGAGAAATCAAAGTCAGCGGCCTGACGCCGGCGATTCTGGACACGCTGCTGCAAATGCGCTATCGCCAGCGTTTGGTGGATCCGGAAGTGGCGGTGATCGTGAAAAGCTCGGCCTCGCAAAAAGTCTTTGTCGGCGGCGAAGTGGAATCGCCCGGCCTGGTGCCTTACGACAACGGCTTGACCATCATGAGCGCGGTCTTTCAAGCCGGTGGATTCAGATCTTCCGCCAAGTCTTCGGCCATCGTCGTGTTGCGCCGCAATCCTCGCAACGGCAGTGTTGCCACGCTGGTCTATGACGTGCGCGGTGCGTTGCGCGGCCGCCTTGCCGCCGCCAACGTCGAACTGTATCCGTTCGACATCGTCTATGTCCCGAAATCGGGCATTGCCCGCGCCAACCAATTCGTGGATCAATACATCGATGGACTGTTGCCCGTGGGCACGCTGTCGGGCTTTGCCTGGCTTTACACGTTGGTCGGCAGATGAAGCCGCCGCGCCCGGACGGTCCGCGCCAAGCGGGTACGGGCATCATTGAAACAAAAGGGATGAGTCCTCAATCAGTGCGCAGGAGAGAGTCATGTTGGAAGAAAGCACCGCAATGTTGCGATTGAAAGCCGGGGTGGAAGTGATTGCCCGGCATCGCGGCCTGGTCATCACGTTGTTCTTGCTCACGGTGATTCCGGTGGCCGTGGCCACGTTCACCGCCGCCCAACAGTTCCGCGCCACCGCCAAAGTGCTGGTGCGCCGCGAGGAAAAACCGGGCGCCTTGAATCCCTACTTCTCGCGCCTCAATCAGGAAGAGGACATTCGCTCGGAGCTGGAAATCGCCACCTGCCGTCCTGTTCTGGAGAATGTGTTGCGTGAAGCTCTGGCGAGCCGGCGGCCGTTTCACGGGTTGAATTCCGAGTCAGTGCAAGCATTGCAGGCACTGGTCAACGGCCGGCAGCGTCTGGTGGCGGCGGCCGACGGCACGCGCTCGGAAGCGAATGCGGCGGCCTGGCAGGCCGGCGATGATTTGATGGAACCGGCGCTCGAACGCATGCGCCGCCGTATCACCGTCGAAGCGGTCACCGGCGCCAACGTCATCACCATCAGTTTTGAAGACACGGAAGCGGAACGCGCCGCCTGGTATGCCAATGCGCTTGCCAATGCCTATGCCGCCTACAACGCCCAGGTGCACGGCGGCGCGGAGATCGAGAATTTTCTCAGCGAACACATCGGCAGTGCCCGCACCCGGCTGGACAGTCTGGAACAGGCGCTCTATGCCTTCCGCATGAGCAGCGGCCTGGTGGACTATGACAAACAGGTTGCCATCGTGCTGGAGAAGTATCGCTCGACCGATTACGAGATCCTGCGCTTGCGCGAAGAAGCGGAAACGCTTACGGCCAAGATCACGCGGCTGCGCCGCCTGCACGCCACGCGCGACTCGCTCATCGTGCCTGATGCCGACATGGATGCCCATCCGGCCATCCGCCAGCTTTACAGCCGGCTCACGGATTTGCGGCTGGAATACCGCGCGGCGCTGGGCAAATACACGCGCAATCATCGCCACATGCGCGATCTCGCCAGCCAAATCGCCGGCGTGCAAAAGGAATTGGTGAGCGAAATCGACCGCCTCATCGGGCTGGAGGAAGAACGCCGGCGCTCGCTGCAGGAGCAGATTGCCGTGATGTCCCGCAAGGTGGAGAATGTCAAAGCGGATTTGCAGAACCTGCCGGCCAAGGAGCGGGTGTTGAGCGAGCTGGAACTGGCCACGGAGAACACCCGCAAGATCTATTCCCTGTTGGTGACGCGGCGCGAAGAAATGAGTGTGGAGAAAGCCGCCGATCGGCGCCTGTCGCGCATCGCGATCATCAGTCCCGCGGGTGTGCCGTTCGAACCTGTCAGCCCGCGCAAAGGTCGCAATCTGGCCATGGGAATCCTGCTCGGCCTGCTGGCCGGAGTTGCCGGCGCCTTCGTGCGTGAGCAGGCTGGCCAAGCCTTGCGCGGCACGCCGACACCGGCGCGCCCGGCGCGTGCGGCGGAACGCGTGACGGTTGAAACCACCGCCGCGGCGTGGCAGCCGCCGGTGATGCCCGAGACCGTGGTGCTGCCGCCCGCGCGCATCAAGCGTGCCACCCCGATCGAAGAATTGCTCGAAGACCTAACCACGGCCGGAGATGCGCCCATGGCGGAGGTGACCGTTGATCTGCGGCTGCAAACCGAGGTGGCGCGCCGCCGGCAGGCCGTCCATTTGCAGACCCATGACACGCATGCCAACGGCAATGCTGCCAACGGCGTTGTGAAAAACGGAATTAACGGCCGTGGCTTTCACGCCGGTGCGCCGCGAGCAGCGGCAGCTCTGCAGAGCAAGCCGGCCCTGCCGCCGGGCGCTGCTGTGACGCCGGAACGCGCCGCCGCGCCGGTTGCGTTGCGAGCCAAGAATCCCGCGCCGATGCACTTTTGAACCGGCTTCGGCCGCCGGACCGACGACGAGATTCATTGTCGATATATAAACGAGGACGTGGTTTTCCGCTGTTACCAGAAGGAGACTGGCATTATGAAAGTTGTAATCCTTGCAGGCGCAGGCGGGGCACGGCTGCTGCCGCTTACCCAGATTACGCCGAAACCGTTGTTGCCGGTGGCGAACACGCCGCTGGCCCTTCATCTCGTGCAACACCTCAAACGCTGCGGCTTCACGGATCTGATCTTTTGCATCAGCAAAGATCAAACGGCGCTGATGGAGGTGTTGGGCAACGGCGATCCCTGGGACATGGTGATCCGCTACGTGGTCGAAGATCGCCCCTCCGGCACCGCCGGCGCGCTCGGCCAGCTTGCGCCCCTCCTGTCCAATGACACCTTCCTGGTGATGGGCTGCAATGTGCTGTTCAACTTCAATCTGCGTGATTTGGTGAAACAACATGTGCGCTCCCGCGCCGAGGCCACGGTGCTGGTTTCGAAATTGCCGGCCGCTTATGACTCCGGCCGCCATGAAATCGTGGAAGTGAATGAGGACGGCAGCATTGGTCGCGTGCATCGCGGCGAGACGGCGCGCACGGATTTTCGCTTCTTTCCGGTGGGCGTCTACTGTTTTCAGCCTTCAGTGTTCGACTTTTTCCGCAAGGGCGAGAGTTTTCTCGACATCAAAGAGCAACTGTTGCAGCGCATGATGGAAAACGGCCGGCCGGTCATCGCCCATCAACTCCCGGGCGAGTGGCAGTACCTTTTCACGCTGGAAGATTATTTGAAACTCAATGACACCGTGCTGGCCGGCCAGTTGGGCAGCATCTCCTATCAACACCAAATTTCTCCCAACGTGTGGATCGGCCAGAACGTGCGGCTGGGCAATCGCGTCAATCTCATTCCGCCGGTGGTGATCGGCGACAACACCATCATCGATGATGATGTGCAGATCGTGGGCGGCACGGTGATCGGCGCGGATTGCTTCGTGGGCAAAGGCTCGGTGCTGCGCGAATGCGCGGTGTGGAATCGGTGCCGCATCGCGGAGGGCAATTGGATCGAACGCACGGTGATCACGCGCGACGGCGTGGTGGGGCCGCGCCAGCGCCTGCAGGGCGCGGTGGTGGTCAAGGAACAATTGCGGCCGGCCGCGGTGAATCTGCTGGCGAAAAACTACAACATCACCACCATTGCCTCCTCCGCGGCCACCACGGTGCTGCCGGGGCCGCAACGCCGCCGCTTGTTCGATTTCAGCAAGCGGGTCATGGACATCGTGCTCTCGCTGCTGCTGGTGATTCTGCTCGCGCCGGTGATGCTGCTCGTCGCGCTCGCCATCAAGTTCGACAGCCCGGGCCCGGTCTTTTTCCGGCAGCGCCGGGCCGGCTTGGGCGGCCGCGAGTTCTGGATGATGAAGTTTCGTTCGATGGTGCAGGATGCCGCGCACCGGCAGGATCAACTGCGCCATCTCAACCAAGTCGATGGCCCGATCTTCAAGATCGAAAATGATCCACGCATGACGCGCGTAGGCAAAATTCTGCGCAAGCTCAGCCTGGATGAGTTTCCGCAACTGTTCAACATTATGCGCGGCGAGATGAGCTTTGTCGGCCCGCGGCCTCTGGCTTACAAAGAGCTGAAGTATGAGCCGTCCTGGTCGGAAACCCGGCTGCAAGTGAAGCCCGGCCTCACCGGCTTGTGGCAGGTCAGCGGCCGCAGCGATTCCTCCTTCCGCGACTGGGTCGCGATGGACAAGTATTACGCCATGCATCAAAGCTTGCTGTTGGATTTGAAGATCCTGTTCAAAACCCCGTTCAATGTGCTGCTCGGCTCGGGCGCCTATTGAGCGCGGTTGCCGGATCTTGCTCGAATGCGCCTGGCGCGGCACGGCCGGAAGTCCGTTGATCAATTGCTCGGATCCCTGACCGGACCGCAACCGACTGCACCCTGGAGCCCTGCCGCCAGGCCATTCGCATGCAACCGAATGCCAAACCACAAACCGAAATCGACGTCATGCACGCAAACTCCTGGCTTCCTGCTTCACTTTCGCTGCGGCACTTGTTTGCCGGGCTGTTGCTCGCGCTCTATGCCGGCATCGCCTACCAGGTGATGCAATTGCCGGACAACTGGCTCGGCGCGGCAGCGGGTCTGCTGCTGGCGGTCATCGGTTTGTTGTGGATGGGCAAGAGCCGGCAACTGCTGCTCACCGCGCTGGTGGTCGCGATTCCGCTGGTGGGTTTCGACTTCAGCCTCTATTACAACGAGAAGCTCGGCGGCGATCACCGCATCGCCGCGAGCTTGCTCGATTTTGCGCTGCTGGCGCTCGCCGGCGAGTATGTGCTCACCCGGCCGGCGGGGCAACGCCGCGCCCTGCAGCCGCGCGAGCTGGCGGTGTTGATGGCGGCCTTGTTCGCGCTGGGGCTGGTCTCTTTGAATTTCGCGCAAGAGCCCAGGCTCACGATGTTTGAGTTGATCCGCCTCGGCCGCATGATCGTGCTCGCCCTGGTGGTGGCGAAGTGCGTGCAAGAGGGGGAGAGCTTGAACCGCGTGATCATGGTTCTTTTTCTCATGACCATCGCCGAAGGCTTGCTCGGCTATGCCCAGAGAATTTCCGGCGGCCAGCTCGGCATCAAGTTGATCGGCGAGCCGGAGCACGTGCTCACGCAGGAGTTGAACGGCGGCACGGCGATCCGCGTGGGCGGCACTTTCAACCACGCCAATCAATTCGCGCGCTTCCTCGGTTTGGTGCTGCCGCTGGCACTGGCGGTGACCATCGGCGGCGAGCGCCGCAAGTATCGCCTGCTCGCCGGCGCCGCGCTGCTGATCGGCGGCGGCGCCCTGGTGGTGACGTTGTCGCGCGCCGCCTGGATCGGCGTGACCCTGGGCAGTGCGCTGGTGTTTGCCATGCTCATCCGGCGGCCGGCACTGCGCGTGCGCGCCATGCGCAGTCTGTGGGCGGTGCTCGCCGCGGTGACGCTGTTCGTGCTGGTCAACCTCAACACCATTGTCGCGCGCTTCACCACGCAGGATGCCGGCTCCTTTGCCACGCGCGCGCCGATGGCGAACATCGCCCTGCAGATCATCGCGGATCATCCCTGGGGCGTGGGCTTCGGCAATTATCGCCTGTGGCTGCCCAAGTACGGCGATCCGGCCGTGCCGTTTACTTTTCAGGCGAAAGTGCACAGCGTCTATTTGCTCGTCGCCGCCGAGCTGGGCGTGGTGAGCTTGATCGTGTTTCTCGCGCTGCTGGCGTTTGTCTTCACCACGAGCCTGTCACTCTCCCGCCGTTTGCCGCCGGATGCGGCCATGGTGGCGATCGGCATCGCCGGTGGGTTGCTCGCTTTCAGCATTCACGGTCTGGTGGATTATGAAGAAATCGCCCGCATCCCGATTCTGTGGTTTCAAATCGGCTTGCTGGCGGCGCTGGCCGGCCAGTATCGCGCGGCCGCACGCGCCACTGCCGGTCCGACGCGGTTGGCCGCGAATCCGCCGCGTGACCGTGGCCGGCAGCCGGCTGATCCTGGCATGCCTGTGCTGTGAGTATGGCCATTGTCCTCAACTCGCTTAACCGTGGGAGCCAATTTCTGTGTTGGGAAAAATCTTGAAAAATGCCTCGGCGCTGCTGCTGGTGCAGGTTCTCAATCCGCTGTTGGGCATGGTGTTCGTCATCGCGCTGGCGCGTCTCGATGGCGCGCTGGGGCTGGGCGCCTACACCTTTGCGCTGTCGCTGGTGTTGATCTTCGAGAACATTGCCGGTTTGGGCGTGCGTGAGTATCTGATCCGGGAAATCGGCAGAAATCCCGGCGAGTGGCGGGCGCTGCTCAACAGCGCGCTCGTCCTCGGCGTGGCGGCCGCGCTGCTCGCGCAGCTTGCCATGTTGCTGTTCGCGCACGCCGTCGGCTACGACCAGGAAACCGTGGCCGGCTTGTTCATCGTCAGCTTTGCGCTGCTGCCCGGCCTGCTGCATTATCTCTCCGTGTCATTCCTCTATGCGTTCGATGAAATGACCTGGGCGAGTGCCTCGTTCGTGATCGAAACAGTGGTGCGTACGGCCGCCGGCTTGCTGATCGTCTATCTGGATTTGGGAATGAACTGGCTGCTGGCCAGTTTCGTTATGAGCCGGTTGGTTGCGGCGCTCGTGGCCGGCTGGGCGCAAATCCGGCGCCTGGGTTGGCCGGGCCGGCAGTGGGATCGCCGCGTGTTTCGCGATTTACTGGCCGCCACGCCCACCTTCGGCGCCATGGCCATTTTGGCCGCGGTCTATTGGCGTCTCAACATCGTACTGCTTTCGCGGCTGAGCGGCGCCGAGGCCGTGGGCCATTACAGCGCCGGCTATCGCTTGATGGATTTGATCGCCTTTGCCGGCGGCAGCATTCTCACGGCGACCTATCCCGCCATGACCCGCCTCTTTCATCACTTTCGCGAAGACTTCCGGCTGTTGCTGGACAAGGGCGTGCAGTATGCGCTCGCCGGCTATCTGCCGATCGCGGTGATGGTACACGAATTGAGTCCCCAAATCATCGCGTTGTTCTTCGGACCGGATTTCGCTCCCGCGGTGGACGGCCTGCGGCTGCTCACCTGGGCCACGCTGCCGTTGACGCTTGCCAAACTGTTTGCCAACGGCCTGGTGATTGCCGGCCGCCAAAATCTCGATCTGCGCGTGAATCTCTACCGGCTGGCGGCCAATGCGGTGTTGAGCTACGTGTTGATCATGAAGTTCGGCATGTTGGGCGCCTGCTGGGCGCTGCTGCTGTCTTTGGCCGCGTCGGTGGTTCTGCAGATTTACTACCTGCGTGCCGTTGCGCCGTTGCGCTGGTCGCTGGCGCCCATCATCAAACCTGCGCTGGCCGCGCTCGCCCTGCTGGCGGCCCTGGAGTTGACCAGCGGCTGGCCGCTCTTGCTTCAGACCCTGCTGGCGGCGGCGAGCTATGCCGTCACCTATTTGCTGTTGCGGCCGTTCGACAGTGGTGACCGGCGCGCGCTGCACTGTTTGGGAAAGCAACCTGTGGGAGAATTGGCATGAAGACGCAACCCCGCGTGTCCGTGGTGATCATCGGCCGGAATGAAGAAGAACATCTCGCCGATTGCATCCGTTCGCTGCAACACCTGCGCTATCCAGGCGACAAGCTGGAAATCATCTATGTGGACAATGATTCCAGCGATCGTTCGCTCGCAATCGCGCGCCGGTTTCCGATCCGCACGCTTGCGCTCAAGCAGGCCCGCTCCACGCCGGGCCTGGCGCGCAATGCGGGATTGCAGGCGGCCACCGGCGAGTTCGTCCACTTCATTGACGGTGACATGACCATGGACCCCGATTGGCTCGTTGCCGCGTTACCGGCATTCGCGGATGAGCGCGTCGTGGCAGTGGTGGGACGGCTGCGCGAGGTGCGGCCGCAGGAGAGTCTCTACAACCGTTTCTTTGATCTGGGGTGGGAAACCGCGCCGCTCGGCGAAATCGGCGCGCCCGGCGGCGGCGGTCTGTTTCGCACCGACCGGCTGCGCGAGTTGGGCGGCTATGATGACACGTTGTTCGGCGCGGAAGAAATCGATCTGGGCTACCGCCTGCGCGCCCGCAATCTCAAAACCCTGCGGATTTCTCATCTCATGGCCCGCCATGACATCGGCATGCAATCGCTGCGGCAGTTTTGGCGGCGCGGCGTGCGTGACGGCTACTGGGAAATGGAGATGATCACCCGCTATTTCCACTGGTCGTGGCCGCTGCCGCAAGAGTACATCTGGAAAATGAACGTGCAGTTGCTCGCCTTTGCCAGCCTGTTGCTGCACGTGATTTTGCATCCCACCGCCGGCGAGTTGGCCGCCGTTTTCGTGTTGCCGGCCATCTTTTTCTGCAAGAAGGTTTGGTACTACCACCGCGCCACCGGCAAGCGTGCGATGAGCTGGCTGGCGGCGTTCTTCAATTACTTCAACATGTTTCCCATTGCCTGCGGCCAGTTGCGCTTCATGCGCGAGCGCATGGCCGGATGGTGGTGCCGGCCGGCGCACAGACCCGCCTAGCGCACGGGTGCAAGACAAAGACCTTTCTCCGCGTTCGCTACGACTCGGCGGTTCCGGCGCCGGCAGTGTGTGAGTGGTGGCGTTCAAGAACAGTCGGGTTCATTTTGCCTTTTGCTTTTGTTGATGCCCGGCATGCTGCTCATCTTTCCAAGCGATGAGCACGCGTGCTGGGCATTTTTGTTGATCCCTGTGCCATTCCCAGCGCCACCATTTTCACAACCGATTTTGCCCCTGCAAAACAGCGCCTGCTCGTGCGGCGGCGGCGATACGTTCCATTACACAGCGCGATTTTGTGCAGCGGCGAGCGTGCAACAAAACGTTGCGATTTGGCCGGTGTGGCCGGAAAAGGGAGTCTAAACGCCGTCATTTCAAGCTGCAGCGGCCGCTGATTCCAGTCGCGCTCACTGGCACCGTCCTTGCTTGAGCTGAAGGCGTCATTTACTCATGGGTTCCGAAAGCCAATCGGTTCACCCGCAGCCAATAACCGCTAAAGCGCAAGGTCGAGGAAGACATGCCTGGAATATTGGGAATCGTTCGTGCTGGGATGGCGCCGGAAAAAGGGGCCAGAGCGGTGCAAGACATGATGCAGCCGCTGCTGCATTTTCCGTGGTATCGCTGCGCGGCGGCGCAGTCCACCGGCGTGAGTTTGGGTCTGGTGAGCTTGGGCGGCTTGGCGCGCAACCCCCGCTGCGTGACCAGCAGTGACGGCCTGCATATCGTCGCGTTTGAAGGTGAGCTGCACAATGCGCAGGAATTGCGGCAGCAGCTCAACCTCGCGGCGGGCGGCAATGATGCTGCCAGTCATGCCGCGCTCGTTTTGCACGCGCTGCGGCGCTGGGGCGTGGCGGCCTTCGAGCGCTGCAACGGCCTTTTTCAAATTGCGTGGTGGAACGAGGCGGAGCAGGCACTGGTGGTGGCGTGTGATCCCGGTGGCTTGCGGCCGATTTACTATTGCCAAGCGGCGGAGCAATTTGCTTTCGCAACGGAAGTGAAGGCGTTGCTGGCGCTGCCCTGGGTCAAGCGCAATCTCGATTATGACGGCTTGCTGAGCTTCCTGCGCCACGGCCTGCCGCTGGGCGGCCGTACTTTTTTTGCGAACGTGCGGGTGTTGCCGCCCGGCAGTTACGCCCGCTTTTGCGGCGGCCGTTTGGAGATTCAACGCTATTGGCGCATGCGCTTTACCGAGCAGGCGGAACTTTCGGAGCGGGAAAGCAACGAGCAGTTTCTGCAGACCTGGGTCGAGGTGATGCGCGATCAAGCCGCGGGCAATTTCCGTCTGGGTTTGCCGCTCAGCGGCGGTGTGGATTCGCGCGTGATTCTCGCGGCGCTGATGGCCGAGAAAAAAGAAGTGTTCACCTTCACCATGGGTGAGCCCGGCTGCTGTGATGCCACGCTGGCGCATGAATTGGCGGAGAAGGCGAGCTGCTCGAATCTCTTCAGTCCAGTGGTGGCGCAGGAAGTGGCCCACGGCCTGGAGCGCGCGGTTTATCTCACCGACGGGTTGTTCAATTGCGTGCATACCAACGTCCGCCGGCTGCTGCCCAGCCTGGTGGAGAGCGCGAGTTTGGTGTTCGACGGCATCAATGCCATGGACGGGCTTTATGATCCCGAAGACCTGTGGTGGCACGCCCGCCTGCATCGCACGGAAGCGACGCAATGGTTGCGCAAAGAAGTCGGCGCGCAGCCGGTTGACCGTTTTGCGCTCGGCACTGGCGCGACTCTCAATCTGCTTCATCCCGAGGCCCTGCCGCGCTTCACGCCGGCGCTCCAGCATGATTTTGTGCAGGAATTCGTGCTGCGCAACCGGCCGCTGGTCGGCAGCGAAACCGCCGTGGTTGATCTGTTCTGGCTGGAAGAGTTTCAGCATCGGTTCTATGCCCACGGCCCGCAGATTCTGCGCAGCGCGGTGGAAGTGCGCTGCCCGTTTTTTGACAAGCGCATGCTGGCCTTCATCGGCCGGCTTTCCCCGCGGCAGCGCAGCACCGACAAGCCGCTGCAACGCCACGCGGTGCAGCAACTCTCCCCGGCGCTGGCAGCGGTGCCCTGGGAACGCAACGGCCTGCCGTTGACTGCCGGCCCCTGGCAAATGCAATCCCGGCGGGCGGCGCGCATGCTGCAACGCAAAGTGGGAACCCTCGCGGGCAAATACTGGCGCCGCCCCGGTCGCGGCTGCCGCCGGGGCCATATGATCGACTACGACGAAATGATTCGCACCTCGCCGCTGCTGCAGGAGCAGATTCACAGCACACTGGTGGGCAGCGCCGCGCAGGCTTCCGGGTTGTTCGATCCGCGCGCGCTGGCGGACTTGCTGCAGGCGCATCTGCAGCGGCAGGGCGATTACGCCGAGATCATCGGCCGGCTGTTGACCGTCGAGCACTGGTATCAACTCTTTGTGCGCCGCGCCGCCCCGGTGCGCGAAAAACGCGAGCTGCCCATGTACGCCCGCCCGGCGCTGGCGCTGGCGGCGTGAAATCGAGAGACAGGAATTCGAAATCCATCGAGGCTGAGGTGTCACCATGCTGTTCAATTCGTTCCAGTTTCTGCTCTTCTTCCCGGCGGTGGTCCTGTTCTATTTCGCCACGCCCTACCGCTGGCGCTGGCTGCTGTTGCTGGCGGCGAGCTGCTACTTTTACATGTGCTGGAAACCGGAGTACATCATTCTTATCTTGATTTCGACGGTGATCGATTATTTCTCGGCGCTCAGGATGAGCGCCACCGTCGACTCCGGCCGGCGCAAAGGCTACCTCTGGCTGAGCCTGCTGTCGAACCTGGGCCTGTTGTTCTCTTTCAAGTATTTCAACTTCTTCAATGAAAGCCTGCGCGCCCTGTTCGACCGGTTCGATCTGTTCTACGGCGTGCCGGCGTTCGATCTGCTGCTGCCGGTGGGCATCTCCTTCTACACCTTCCAAACCTTGAGCTATACCATCGATGTTTACCGCGGCGCAATCGCGCCCGAACGGCACTTCGGCAAATTTGCGCTCTATGTGACGTTCTTTCCCCAGTTGGTGGCCGGTCCGATCGAACGCTCGGGCAATCTGCTGCCGCAGTTGCAGAGCTTGCGCTGCGCTTTCGACTATGAGCGCGTGGTCGACGGCATGCGGTTGATGGCGTGGGGCTTCTTCAAGAAGGTGGTGATCGCGGACCGGCTGGCGGTTTACGTCAACACGGTCTACAACCATCCCGCCGAATACCAGGGCCTGGAGATCGCGCTCGCCACCGTGTTCTTCGCGTTTCAGATCTTCTGCGATTTCTCCGGATATTCCGACATCGCCATCGGCGCCGCGCGCGTGCTGGGCGTGAATCTGATGAAGAACTTCGACAGGCCCTATTCCTCCACCTCGATCTCGGAGTTCTGGCGGCGCTGGCACATCTCACTCTCGACCTGGTTCAAAGATTACGTTTACATTCCGCTGGGCGGCAATCGCGTGGTGCGCTGGCGGTGGTATTACAACCTCTTCATCACCTTTCTGATCAGCGGGTTGTGGCACGGCGCCAACTGGACGTTCGTGATTTGGGGCGCGTTGCACGGCTTCTACCTGGTGTTCGCATTAATCTCGCGGCCGCAGCGGGATTGGCTGATTGCGCGGACCGGGCTGACGCGCCATCCGGCGCTGCTGCAAACCGGCCGCCTGCTGACGACCTTCGTGTTGGTGCTGATCGGCTGGCTGTTCTTCCGCGCCAACAATCTCGCTGACGCGCTGACGCTGCTGCACAACCTGTTCGTGTTCGAGCCGTTGCACGCGCTGTTCGAGACTATCACACCCGGCACGTTGCTGCTGAATCTGGCTTTGATTGCAGTGCTGGAGCTGGCGCACTCCTGCGAGACCGACAAGGAGTTCATCCGCACGTTTGCCCACCGCCCGGCGCTGGTGCGCTGGCCCGCCTACGTGCTCTTGACGCTGGCCATTCTCTACCTCGGCGCTGCGACGGCGCAACAGTTCATTTACTTTCAATTCTGAATCACGTCAACCCTGGCACGTTCCGGAGAGGTCATTGGTCATGAAACGCTTCGCCTGCAAGCTGGGCCTGTTCGCCGCCCTCATTTTCCTGATTGACGCCGGCTGGTCGTATCTGCTGGACCGCGGCCGGCCCGCCGATTACGCCGCCTTCGTCGACAGCAAGCGCGAGTTCGACCGCCTAACGCAGCTCGACATTCTGTTCCTTGGTGACTCGCAGACCGCCGATGGTTTCGTGCCCGCGGTGTTCCGCGAGCGCCTGGGCGCTTCCGCCTTCAACTTCGGCGTCTATCAGCTCTCGCCTTTCGAAGGGTACTACCTGTTGCGCGATTTGGTCGACCGGCTGGAACAGCCGCCGGCGCTGGTGGTGCTCGGCACCGATGCGCAGATGTTTCGCTATCGTGTGGCCGACGGCAAATACGCGCCGCTGTTCATCACCTCGCCCGTCAATCTGATTCCGTTGTTCTTCGAAAGCAGCAATCTCGGCGCGCTGACCGAAGCCGGCCGCAAGAAGTACTTGTTCCCCGGCCTGCTGCGCTGGGCCGTCACCGGCCAGGTCCCCGGCGAAACGCGGCGCCAGATTCAGCTCGTGGAAAACGGCTATCTGCAGAATCCCAAACATTACTCCGACGCCAGCCAGTTCGATTGCGACAAGGATCGCGGCTTCTTCAGCGAGACGCTGGTCGCGCAACAAACGGAATTCTTCCACAAAACGCTGGCCTATTTGGCCGAGCGCAACATTCCGTGCGTGATCGCCAATCTGCCGATGCATCCGCAATTCCTGGCCGGCATGCAAGCCAAACCGGCTTATCAGGAATTCCAGCGGGAGCTGGAGAATATGGCCAGGACGTACCGCGTTCCGGTGTTCAATCGCGACCACAGCCTGCTGCTCGCGGATTTCCAGGACGAAGACTTTCTCGACGGTGATCATCTCTGCTATGCCGGCGCCCGGAAATTTTCCGCCGCCTTTGCCGATTATCTCGAACAAACCGGTTTCAATTTTCATTCGAACCAAGTCGCGGCGGTGCAACCCGTTTCCGGCGCCCCGCTCACTGAAAGGAAGTAGCCATGCGTATTCTGATTGCCAGTTCCATCGCCCCGGAGGCCATTGACCGCCTGCGCACCCAACACGATGTGGTTTGCGCCTTCAATGCGCCGGAGGAAAAGCTCAAAGCCCTGGTGGCTGACCGTGAAATGCTCATCTGCCGCAGCGGCGTGACGATCTCCGCCGCCGTCATGGCCAGCGCTCCGCAACTCCAGCTCATCATCCGTGCCGGCTCCGGCACCGACAACATCGACATGGACTACGTGCGCCAGCATGGCATTCGCCTCGAGCGCATTCCCGAGCCCGGCGCCAAAGCCGTGGCTGAGCTGGCCTTTGCGATGATGCTCGGCCTCGCGCGCCATCTGCTGCAGGCCGATCGGCTGTTGCGGCAGGGCCACTTCGCCAAGCATGAGTTGAGCGGATATTTGCTGCGCGGCAAAGTCCTCGGCATCGTGGGCGCGGGCAACATCGGCTCGCTCACCGGCGAGATGGCCGCGGCCTGGGGCATGAAAGTGCTCGGCTGCGTGGCGCATCCATCCGCGGCAGTGGCCGCCGCCCTGGCGCAGAAAGGCGTGCAACTCGCCACTTTCGAAGAAGTGGTGGCCAATGCGGATTTTCTCAGTCTGCATGTGCCGCTCACTCCGGCGACGCGGCATTTGATCAACGCCAACGTCCTCGCTGCCATGAAGCCCGGATCGTATTTGATCAATATGGCGCGCGGCGGCGTGGTGGAGGAGCAGGCGCTGTATGCAGCCCTGCTGGCCGGCACGACGCTGCGCGGCGCGGGCCTCGATGTTCATCAAAACGAAAAAGAGGGCCAGGTGTCGCCGCTGGCGGCCCTGCCGAACGTAATTCTCACGCCGCACGTGGGCGCGCAAACCATCGACTCGCAGCGCGAGATCGGCGAGCGCATTGTGGCAATCGTGGCGGCGCAGCGGCCGCAACCCGAGCAGCGGCCGCCGGTGCGGCCGGCGCCTTCACCGGCGCGCTTTGGGTCCTCTCCGCTGCGCGCCAGCCGGCCGTTGGGCACACTGGCCGGCGCCGGCGTGTGCTTTGGCCCGATCAAATGTTTCGCCTTTTAGGATACTCATGTCATCCCGCTCCGGCAGGCTGCTGTTGCAACTCACTAATCCCACGCGCCTCGCTGGCTGTGATGAGAAAAACAGGATGGTTGATCATGATGAGGAAAACCGAGCAGTTCAAGCGGCTGTTGCGCTCGCCGAACACCGAGTTTCTGCTGGAAGCGCACAACGGCCTGAGTGCAAAAATCGTGGAAGAGGCCGGCTTCAAGGGTATCTGGGCCAGCGGCCTGTCGATCTCCGCGGCGTTGGGCGTGCGCGACAACAACGAAGCGAGCTGGACGCAAGTGCTGGAAGTCATCGAGTTCATGAGCGACGCGGTGAGCATCCCCATTCTTCTGGATGCCGACACCGGCTACGGTAATTTCAACAACGTGCGCCGTCTCGTGCGCAAGCTGGAACAGCGCCAAATCGCGGCCATGTGCCTGGAGGACAAAGTCTTCCCCAAGACCAACTCCTTCATCAACGGCGAAGACCAGGAATTGGCGGACCTCGAAGAATTCTGCGGCAAGATCAAAGCGGCAAAAGACACGCAGCAGGATCCCGATTTCTGCGTGGTGGCGCGCGTGGAAGCGCTCATCGCGGGGTGGGGCCTGGCCGAGGCGCTCAAGCGCGCGACAGCCTATCAGCAAGCCGGCGCGGACGCGATTCTCATCCACAGCAAGAAAGCGAATGCCGACGAGATCTTGGCGTTTGCCGCGGAATGGCAAAACCGCTGCCCGCTGGTGATCGTGCCCACGATGTACTACAAGACGCCGACGGTGCGCTTCGAAGAGGCCGGCATCCGGCTGGTGATTTGGGCGAATCACATGCTGCGCACTGGCATCCGCGCGATGCAACAAACCGCGGCCCGCATCTTCGCCGAGCGCGGCCTGCTGGCCGTGGAAGAGGAAATCGTGACGGTGAAGGAAATCTTCCGGCTGCAGAATGCCGCCGAGTTGAAAAGCGCCGAAGAGCGTTACCTGCCCGTCAAGCCGGCCATGCCCAAAGCCGCATGAACAATCGGGGCGGCGAGGCTAGCGCCGCCCCGCGGGAAATCGACTAACATTCGTTCGAAGGTGCCTCCATGAAATCTGTTGCCATTGATCATACCCTGCCTTACGCCGTGGTTGCCGGCCTCGATGATTATCCGGGTTTGCAGACGGCGCGGCTGCTGGCGCAGCGCGGCATTCCGGTGATCGGCGTTGCGCGCCATCGCCACATGTGGTTCTGCCGCACCAACGCCTGTCAGGACATCGTCTACCTGAACACGGATCGTGAAGAATTCATTCAAGGACTGGCCGCGCTGGGCCGGTTGTTCAAGCAAAAGGCCGTGCTTTTTCCCAGCACGGATCTGTGCGTGCTGCAGGTTTCCCGGCATCGTGAGCAGTTGGCGCCGTACTATCATCTGGCTTTGCCGGAGGCGGCGGTGGTGGAGAAGCTGATGAACAAGCTCAGCTTTCTCGAGTATGCGTTGCAGGAGAATCTGCCCATCCCCAAGACGTTTTTGTTGCGCCACCGCCGCGATGCCGAACAGGCCAGCCGCGCCTTGAGTTTCCCCTGCATTCTGAAGCCGCCGATGAAGACGGTTGCCTGGGAACAGCACACCACCAGCAAGGCGTACAAAGTCGCCTCAGCCGCGGAGTTTTTGCGCCTCTACGATCAGTGCGCCGGCTGGGCAGAGCTGCTGATCGCGCAGGAGTGGATTCCCGGACCGGATTCCAATCTCTATTCCTGCAATTGCTACTACAATCGCGAGGCCGAGCCGTTGGTGACTTTCACGGCGCGCAAGCTGCGCCAATGGCCGCCGGAGACCGGCAGCACCAGCTTGGGCGAGGAATGCCGCAACGATGAAGTCCTGCACGCCGCGCTCGCGCTGTTTGGCCGGGAACAGTGGCACGGCCTCGGCTATTTGGAGATGAAACGCGACGAACGCAACGGCAAGCACTTCATCATCGAGCCGAATATTGGCCGGCCCACGGGCCGCTCTGCGCTCGCGGAAGCCAGTGGCGTCGAGCTGCTCTACACCATGTATTGTGATTTGCTCGGCCTGCCTCTGCCCGCGGCGCGGCAGCAGCACTACACCGGCATGAAATGGATGTGCTTGCTGGAAGATCTGCGCTCGGCGCGCATCTATTGGCGGCGCGGCGATCTGACGCTGCGGCAGTGGTGGCAGTCGGTGCGTGGGCCCAAAACCTACGCCGACTTCGCCTGGTCTGATCCCATGCCTTTTCTGGCGGATGTCAAACGGCGATTGACCTTCAAGCTGCAGCAGGCATGGCAGAAATTCACCGCGGCGCTGCGACCGCGCCCTTTGCCGGCGCCTCAGCAGCAGGTCGCGGTGAGTGCAGTGTGAAAGAAAAATCGGCCCGCGCTCTTCCCATTGCCGCGCCGCCCAGCCAGCGATCAGGATCATGCCGGCCAGGACACTCTTCTCTCTTCCTGCAATAAAACACCGTCCGGGTGGAGCCTCAGCCTCAGGGTGCTCGTCCATTCAACCTGTCTCACTCGCAGCACGCCACCCGGACGGTTTCTTTCCCCACGATGACTCTCCTGCGTTCCTTCTTTTTTGAATGAACACTTGCCCGTTTTCACAGTCACTAGGCTACGCCAGGTTTCAGACAAGCTGAAACCTGAAGCCCGCGGGCAGCAATAAGGCCGATTCGCACACTATTGTCTCGCACGAGGTATCCACCACTGTCATCCGGCTGTCATCCAGCAAGGATCCTGTGAAGATTGAGGCACACGCCCGCGCCATTCACCTCAAAAGTTCACCGCCGCGACGCGGAGAACGCCGAGAAGACTCACTTGATTCTAAAGCTCCGCGCTCTCCGCCGCTCCGCGGTGCAAGCGTTTGCTTTGTGGTCAAGAACCTTTGAGAATCTTATTCTGATTCTGCGCGCCCCATGGCCCAAGAGATGAAAATGCTCTTTGTCAGTTGGGTTGTGTCGATCTGTTGAAGAAGGCTTTGATTTTGAAACAACGATTTCACGTTGCAGCAACGAACCAAACGGAGAAGGTGTGAAATGATGCGACGCAAGACAGGGATGAAAGCCGGCGCAGTGTTGTTGGCAATGATGATGATGATGGCGGCGTGCCGGCAGGCGCAACATGAAGCCGCGACGCTTCCGGCCAAGCCGGTCGACCCGGCCAACCTCGATACCACGGTTGCGCCGGGGCAGGATTTCTTTCGTTATGCCAACGGCAAGTGGCTGGACCAGAACCCCGTGCCGGCAGCCTACGGCTCCTGGACGAGTTTTCATGAGCTGAATTTGAAGAACGAACAAGTGTTGCACGAGATTTTGGCAGAGGCGGCCAAAAACACCAACGCGCCGCGCGGCAGTAATCTGCAGAAGATCGGCGATTTTTACGCCACCGGCATGGACTCCACAAAAATCGAAGCCCAGGGGCTGCAGCCAATTGCCGCGGACTTGGCGCGGCTGGCAGCCCTGCAATCACGCCAGGAGCTGGAGCGCGAGCTGGCCTGGTTTCATCTGCAGGCAGTGCCGGCCCTGTTTGTTTTCGATTCCGGCGATGACGACAAGAATAGCACACAAGTGATCGCGCAAATCTATCAAGGCGGCTTGGGCCTGCCCGACCGTGACTATTACTTCAATCAGGATGAGCGCACGCGGCAGATCCGCGCGGCCTATGTGCAACACGTCGCCGCCATGTTGCGTCTGGCAGGCGATGACTCCGCGACTGCGGCTGCGGGCGCGCAGGCGGTGATGGCGATCGAAACCCGCCTGGCGAAATTCTCCTCGACCAATGTCGAGCTGCGCGATTCGGAGAAGAACTATAACAAATTCTCCGCGGAAAAACTGGCAACGCTTGCGCCTGCTTTTGATTGGCAGAGCTACTTCACCGAATTGGGCATTCCAGAGCCTGGTGAAATCAACGTCGGCCAACCCAAGTTTTTGTCGGGGGCAGCCGCGCTGCTCGATTCCGTGGCGCTCTCCGATTGGAAAACCTACTTGCGCTGGCATCTGCTCGCTGAGGCGGCACCGGCTCTGAGCGCGGCCTTTGTGAATGAGAACTTCGAATTCTACGGCACGACGCTGACCGGCGCCAAGGAGTTGCGGCCGCGCTGGCGCCGCGTGAAGGAGGTGATCGACAATCTGATGGGGGAGGCGCTCGGCGAGCTGTATGTCGCGCGGCGCTTCAGTCCGGAAGCGAAAACCCGCGCCCAGGCGATGGTGGACACCCTGCTCGCGGCATATGGCGAACGCCTGCGCAAGCTCGATTGGATGGACGACGCCACGCGGCAGGCGGCGCTCAAGAAGCTCTCCACCTTCGGCGTGAAGATCGGCTACCCCGAGGTCTGGCGCGACTATTCCGCGCTGGCAATCGATCGTTCCTCATACTTCGAGAATTTGAAACGCGCCGTGCAGTTCGAACGGCGCCGGCAGCTCGGCAAGATCGGCAAGCCCATCGACCGCAGCGAGTGGGAGATGTCGCCGCCCACCGTGAATGCCTACTATCGTCCCACGCGCAATGAAATCGTTTTTCCCGCCGGCATTCTGCAGCCGCCGTTCTTCGAGGCCAGCGCCGATGCGGCGGTCAATTACGGCGGCATCGGCGCAGTGATCGGTCATGAAATCACCCACGGCTTCGATGATGAAGGCAGCAAGTATGATGCAGAAGGCAACCTGAGATCCTGGTGGTCGCCGGCGGTGCGCAAGCAATTCGAAGCGCGGGCGCAGCGGCTGGTCGAGCATTTCAACGGCTACGTGGCGATCGACACGCTGCACGTGAACGGCAAGCTGACACTGGGCGAGAACATCGCCGACCTGGGCGGATTGTGCATCGCCTACGACGGCCTGCAAAGGGCGCTCGCCGGCAAGCCACGGCCGCTGATCGACGGCTTCACGCCCGAGCAGCGCTTCTTTCTCAATTGGGCGCAGGTTTGGCGTATCAACTACCGTCCGGAAAGCCTGCGGCTGCAGGTGCTCACCAACGTGCACGCGCCCGGCAACTTCCGCGTGCTCGGCCCGCTTTCCAACATGCCCGAATTTCATGCGGCCTTCAACGTGAAGCCGGAACAGGCCATGTATCTGCCGGCAGAGAAGCTGGCCAGGATTTGGTAAGCGCCGGCCAGTCCTGTACGCGCCAGTGCCGGCCAAGGCGTTGCGCCGCGCTCCCGGTGTTGCATCTGCTCCGGCAGCCGTGCGGTTGAGGCCGGCTCTGGCGCGTGTTGAAATCAATTCACAATACACCGCTGAATCCACCGCTGCAAGCAAGCGCGTTTTTGCCAGAAAGAAACAATGACTGGAAAAAAATATGCACAGACGAATTCTTGCCGCCGCGTTGATGTTCTGCTTTGCTTTGCCTTTGCAGGCGCAAACGATTCCCTTTGAATCAAAGCGCTGGGAGATCGACGCCAAAGAGAGCCGCGTCGAAGAATATCTCGGCCGGCAAAGCCTCTTTCTCAAAGGCGGATTAGCGCTGGTCAAAGATGCGAAATTTCTCAACGGCGTGATCGAGTTCGACATCGCTTTTTCACCGGACCGCACTTTTGTCGGCGCCATCTGGCGCGTGCAGGACAAGCAGAACTACGAACAGTTTTATTTCCGGCCGCATCAATCCGGCAATCCCGATGCCAATCAATACACGCCGGTTTTCAATGATAATGCCGGCTGGCAGCTTTACTATGGTGAAGATTATGCGACGCCGACCCGCTATCGCTTCAATGAATGGATGCACGTCAAAATCGTTGTCGCCGGCAAGCAAGCGGAAGTTTACATCATGGACATGGAAACGCCCGCGCTCTTTATTCCCGAGCTGAAGTTTGAGCCGGCATCCGGCCAGGTCGGTTTGAGTGCCGGAAGCAATAACCCGGCACATTATTCGAATTTTTCATTCACCTCGCTGGACGCGCCGGTGCTCAAAGGCAAGGCCAAGCCGCCGCAGCCCGTGCCACAGGGCTTGATCACGGCGTGGTCGGTTTCAAATGGTTTCCCGGAAAAGAATTTGCAGGGCAAATTTCAACTGGGCGAATCTGATAAAGCCGGATTGGCTTGGAAGAAATTGGAATGCGAAGCGAGCGGCATCGCCAATCTCTCGCGCTTGGTCGCACTCGGAGAGCAGAGCAACACGACATTCGCGCGCCTCATCATCAACTCAGACCGCGAACAGATCAAAGAAATCAAATTCGGCTTCAGCGATCGCGTGCGCGTCTATCTCAATGATCATTTGCTCTACGCGGGAAACGATAACTATATCTCCCGCGATTATCGCTTTCTGGGCACGGTCGGCTTGTGGGACGCGCTTTATCTGCCGTTGAAGAAAGGCCGCAACGAGCTGTGGCTGGCGGTTTCGGAAAATTTCGGCGGCTGGGGCGTTGTCGCTGCCATCGAGGATATGAACGGCATGCAGATTCAATATTGAAGAGCGGAGCATGTTTTCAATCCGGAGCTTTTCCACACGCGCGGGGATCTTCGCTCTGTTCCTGAATCTGACCATCCCATCCGCATCAAAATGTGATTGGAATCAGGCGGGGGAAACTGATTCCTTGACAGTCAGAAACGCCCACGCCATGGCTTATGACAGCGACCGCGCCAAAGTGATGCTCTTCGGCGGCGCTGATGAGCGCCGCGTACTGGGAGACTTGTGGGAATGGGACGGCAAAGTTTGGCGCAAAATGTCAGCAAGCGGACCGGCACCGAGAACTTTTCCGGCGATGGCTTATGATCGCGATCGCAAGCGCCTCGTTCTTTTTGGCGGCAATCGGGTTTTGTTTGGAACGGAAAACGACAAAGACACTTTTCTCGCGGACATGTGGGAATGGGACGGCGCGAGGTGGCACGAAATTAAAACCATGACACCTCCCGCCCGCGCGGAAGCGTGCATGGTTTATGACAACGCGCGTCGCCGCCTCGTTTTGTTTGGAGGACATAGTGTTGTTGCCGGAAAAAGAACTCGTTTTGGCGACACGTGGGAATGGGATGGCAGAATTTGGCTGCAAGTCAGCACGAGCGGACCATCCCCTCGCAACGGCGCGACGATGACTTATGATCCCATTCGCCGGCGTGTTCTTCTTTTTGGTGGCAACGGCCCTTCGGGCGAAACCTGGACGTGGGACGGCAAGAGTTGGCGTGAAGTGAAGCCCGCCGTTACGCCAGGCCGCTTCAACAGCGTGATGGCCTATGATGAAGCGCGCCAGCAAGTGCTGCGCTTCGGCGGCTGGAATGGCAAAACTCGCATTGATGACACATGGAGCTTCGATGGAACGGCTTGGCAACAACTCAACGTTGCCGGGCCGGAAGCGCGCAATCACAGCGCGCTGGTTTATGAAGCGAAACGCCGGCGCCTCGTGCTCTTTGGCGGCCACGACGGCGAACGAGTCTTCGGCGATACGTGGGAGTGGGACGGCAGCAAATGGCTACGCGTTGCATTTTGTGCGCCTCGTCAACGAGTAGATAACGGCCATTGACAAGGCAAGTGAAACGAGGCAGCATGCCCGACGCTGGAATTGTGCCGTGAATCAATTTTGCGAAACAGGATTTTCGAATCATGCGAAGAATCATCCTTTTTGCCATCATCGCGTTCATGCCGCCTTCTGCCGGCCCGGCGCAAATGCGCGGTCAAGCACCAAGTGAGAGTTCACCGCAGGAGCAGGAAGTCCACGACGCTTTCTCACGGTTTGCCGATGCTTATGTAAAAGCCGACACCGCCGTGCTCACCAGCCTGCTCGCAGATGATTACGTTCACACCAATGCCGACGGCGGCGTGCTCGATAAAACGCGCTGGCTCGCTTTCGCCCAAACCCGCCACGAGGATTTGCAATCCGGAAAAGCAAGGATCGATACCTATCGCAATGATGATCTCCGCATTCGAGTCTATGGCAACACCGCCGTCGTGACAGGACGAAACACCACCATCGGTGTGCGCGACGGCAAGGCATGGAAAATGAACTTGCGCTTCACCAACGTCTGGGTGAAACGGGAAGGCCGCTGGCAGCGCGTGGCTTTTCATGATTCCAACGCCGCGCCACAATAGAGTGCTTATTCGTAGTCCCCGCCGCTTCTGGGCGGCCGTCGAAGCAACGAATTTCGTGTTCCAGCAGCATCCCACGAGGCGCAGAATTCCAATGCGATATTTTGAAACCATTCACCGAGAATTTCCTATGATCCAAAGAGTGCTGTGTTTTTCCATCTTGATTTTGCTCGCATCGAGTCGGGCACAACAAGTTGCCGACACTACGTTCAATCCTCCCATTGCGAAACCGGCATACGCCAGCGGCGCCGGCCCAGTCGTCATGCTGGACGAGGCGCATTTCAATTTTCACACCGCGACCGGGCGCTATCTGCCCTTTGCGCAATTGCTGCGCCGGGATGGTTATATCGTGCAAGCCTCTACTTCACGCTTCAACAAAGAAAGCCTGCAACGCGGGAAAATTCTCGTCATCGCCAATGCACTCGCCGAGATCAACAGCCAGGGAAATTGGTCGCTGCCCAATCCCTCGGCATTCGCGGATGATGAAATCGCCGCGGTGCGCGATTGGGTGCGGGAAGGGGGCGCGCTGTTGTTGATCGCGGATCACATGCCGTTTGCCGGCGCCGCAGAAAAGCTGGCGGCGGCATTCGGCATTCGTTTCAGCAATTGCTTTGCAACGTTCGCCGAGCAATCCCGAGGCGCGAACTTCGCTTTTCACCGTTCGGGTGGTACGCTTATCCAACATCCGATCAGCAACGGCAGAAACGCCGCGGAGCGCATCGATTCCGTAATGACGTTTACCGGATCGGCGTTTCAAATGGAAGCCGGCGCACAACCTTTGTTTGTGCTCGATTCGTCGCAGGTTTTGCTCATGCCCGATACCGCCTGGCAATTCAAGCCGGAAACGCCGCGCCTCCCGGCGACCGGCTGGCTGCAAGGCGCGACTTTGAAATTCGGCAAAGGCCGCGTCGCCGTATTTGGCGAAGCCGCGATGTTCTCCGCGCAGCTCGCCGGTCCGAACCGCCAGCCCGTCGGCATGAACTCGCCGCGAGCGCCGCAGAATTATCGCTTTTTGCTGAATGTCATGTATTGGCTTTCCCAATTGCTCGGTTAGGGGCTTGTTTTCCGGCCTGCTGGCCGTCGTGTGTCGACGCTGCCGGCATCCTGCCAACGCCTGCCGCCATTCCGCCTTCCGTCGCCTCCCTCGCTGAAAATGACCTTGCATTTGTGGCGCAATTATGGCAATTTTCGTCACTTTTTTCGGCTGTTCGCACCAAGTCCATTACGCCTTGCAGTGGAATACACGGAATTCAGTATGAATCAAAACGTCGAGACTGCCGCAGGAACCGGGCAGCAGACCGTCAGCGTTCGCTCGGATGATGAGCTGCTCCGGGCGATGGCCAGGCGCGAACACGGGGCGCTCGCCGAGTTGTACGATCGCTATTCCGGCGTGCTGTATACGCTGGCTCTCAAAGTGTTGGGCGGGACGGCGCCGGCACAGGACGTGGTGCAGGAGGCTTTCCTCACCGCGTGGCGCAAGGCTGAATTGTATTCACAAAAGCGCGGCAGTGTGCGCACCTGGCTGATTGTTCTGTGCCGCAATCTCGCGATCGATCATTATCGCGCCCAAATGCGCCTCGCCTCGCGCCACGTGGAACTGGAGGCAGTGGGCGAAAGGCTGATCGCGCCGGGCCAGAATCCTGATGATCTGGCGCTCGCGCTCGAAGACGGCCGCTTGCTGCAAGAGGCCATGGCGCGGCTGCCTGCGGAGCAGCGCGAGGTGATCGAGCTGGCCTATTTCCGCGGTTTGAGCCAGTCGGAAATCGCCGAGCAAACGAAAACGCCGCTGGGAACGGTGAAGACGCGCACGCGTCAGGCCATGTCCAAACTGCGCGAGGCGCTGCAGCAAGCGGGGCGGGTGGCAGGGTAGAGGAGACAAGAACACCATGACTCGTGAAGCAAGATGACGACCGACTACACTGAAATGTTGGGCGCTTATGCCCTGGGCGCACTGGACGAGCCGGAACAAAAGGCCGTGCCGGGCCTGCTGTCCAGCGACGCTGCTGCCGGCACGATGGCTGAGTGGGCTCGTGTCATCACCGGCATGGCGTACAGTCTGGCGCAAGTGCCGCCGCCGCCCAGCCTCAAAGATCGCGTGCTCGCCGCGCTGGCAGCGGAAGACGCCGGCGAAGCCGCAAACCGTTCTGCCGCGCCGCAGCCCGGTGTGCAAGTTTGGAAAAAGTGGGCCGCGCCGGCGAGCCAGACGGAGCTTTATCTGCAGCGTGCCCAGGAAGGTGAGTGGGAAGCCACGGCCGTCCCCGGCGTCGAAGTCAAAAAGCTGTTCGTGGACCAAAGCCGCAGCTACGCCACCATGCTCGTGCGCATGGCCGCCGGCACTTCCTATCCCGGCCACCGCCACGCGGGCTTCGAAGAGTGCTACGTGTTGCAGGGCGATCTGCACGTGGGGGACACGGTGCTGCGCGCCGGCGATTATCAGCGCGCCGAAGGCGGATCGACGCACGGCATTCAAAGTACGGCCGGCGGATGCTTGCTGTTTATCGTTTCGTCCTTGGCAGACGAGCTGATTCCATGAAACGATAGCGGCGGCGCGCTCGGCTCCGCCGAATCAATGTGGCCGGGCAAGCTGCCGGACGGGCCGCGGCGCACAAAAACTGAGGCATGCTTTCGTTCGTACAGACGGAAAGCGCGGCCGCGGCGCGGCGATTGCGCTTGCGCGCCCAGCACCAGCGTGAAGTTTTGGCGAAGTGACGCGCATGAAGTTCACCAAGCCAATGGCATCGGCTCCGCCGTCCTTCGCCACCTCGAACAGCCCTCATGCCTGACGAAAGAACACAAGCTCTGGCCGATGCCTACGTGCTCGGTGCGTTGGAGCCGGCCGAGGCCGCGGAATTCAGCCGGCGGCTCGCCGCAGGTGATGCCTCTGCCGCGGACGCGCTTGCCCAAGCGCAGCGCGTGGTGGCGGCACTGCCTTTTGCCTCGCCGGCGCAGCCAACGCCTCCCGGGCTGAAGCAACGGATGCTGCAAGCTGTCGCGGCCGCGGCAACCAACGCAACAGTTCGCAGCCTGCCGGTGCGCAGAATCTCTGCGCCTGCCCGGCGCACGCTCGCGCTGGCCGCGGGTTTTCTGGTTGTGGCACTGGGCGCCGCCTCCTGGCTGCTGCAACGACAGGCGTTGCAAGCCTTGCGCCGCGAGACCGCCACTTTGCGCCAGGAGATTCAGCAAAAAGAAGCAGAGCTGGCGCAACTCAAACTGTCGCTGGCGCTGCATCATGATCTCGCGCGGGCATTACACCGGCCGCGGGTGCTGCTCGTGACGTTGCATTCCCCGCAGCCGAATCAACCCGGCCAGGCCACGGTATTGCTTGATCGGGAAGAACAGCGCGCCTATTTCGTCGCGCTCGATCTGCCGCCGCTGGCGGAGGAGTACGATTATCAACTCTGGCATATCGGCAATGCCGGCCCGGTCGATGGCGGCGTTTTTGAAGTGGATGAGGCCGGTTACGCGGCGCTCGAAGTCCGCAATCTGCCGGCCGCTGATGCCGCGTTGTCCGCGTTTGCCGTGACGCGCGAACCGCGCGGCGGCAGCGCCACTCCCACGTTGACCCAAATGCTGTTGTTCGGAAAAGTTTGATGAGGTATTTGATTCATTCATGAAACAAGCCTGCCCCTGTGACGTGTCGCAAAGGAGTCAGTTGACCCACCGCTTGTCTCGCCGTTCGCGTCGCCGCACCAACTCGGACCTGCTATTTCAATGAAGAGGTTTTTCGAGAACATCGCCCGGTTCGTGCTGTTTTGCGGCCGTTTCTTCGGCTGCTTGTGGCGCACGCGGGAAGACTGGCGCGAAACGCTGCGGCAGATGTACGAAATCGGCGCCAAATCGATTTTGCTGGTGGGCGTGGCCGGGCTGGCCATCGGCATGGTGCTGGCGATGCAAACCAGCAGCACGTTGGCGCGCTTTGGCGGGCAGAGCCTGCTGCCCAGCATGATCGCGGTGGCAGTACTGCGCGAGATCGGCCCGATGATCACCGCACTGGTGGTGGCCGGCCGCGTGGGCGCCGGCATCGGCGCGGAACTGGGAGCGATGCGGGTCACCGAGCAAATCGATGCCATGGAAGTCGCCGCGCTCGATCCGTTTCGTTATCTCGTCGCGACGCGCCTGCTGGCGACGATCTTGATGCTGCCGCTGCTCACCGTCTATGCCAATGCCCTGGCGCTGTTCGGCGGGTTTCTGGCCATGCGGGTGGAAGAAAGCATCTCGCTCAAACTTTACTTCGATTCCGCCATCCGCTTTCTCGACTTTCGCACGGTGCTGCCGGCGCTCGCCAAAACCGCGGTGTTCGGCTTTCTCATCGGCGCGATCGCCACTTTTCTGGGCTATCACGCTTCCGGCGGCACGCACGGCGTGGGCCGCAGCGCGATGCTGGCGGTGGTGCTCGCCTCGCTGCTCATCATCGTGGCCGACGTGATTTTGGTAAAGCTCACCCTCATCTTTTTCGGATAGGAGCGGCGCGCAGGAGCGGCCGGGATGAACATGATCGAGATCACCGATTTGCACAAAGCCTTCGGCACGCAACCGGTTTTGCGCGGCGTGCAACTTGCCGTGGCGCGCGGCCAGATGCTGGTGGTGCTCGGCCGCAGCGGCAGCGGCAAGAGCGTGTTGCTGAAGTGCCTCGTGGGTTTGATTACGCCCGATCGCGGCAGCATCAAGATCGACGGGGAGGAAGTGGTGGGGCTGCCGACGGGCAGGCTCAATGCCCTGCGCCGGCGCATCGGTTACGTCTTTCAAAACGCCGCGCTCTATGATTCCATGACCGTGGAAGAAAATCTGGCTTTCCATCTCGACCGGCAGGCGGCACTGCCCGCCGCGGAACGCCGCCGCATCGTTTTGGAGAAGTTGCGCTTCGTGGGCATGGCGGAAGCCTGGAACAAGTATCCCGCCGAGCTTTCCGGTGGCATGCAAAAGCGCGTGGGGCTGGCGCGCGCGCTGGTGCTCTCTCCGGAAATCTTGCTGTATGATGAACCGATTACCGGCCTTGATCCTTTGACCGCGGCCGAGATCGACGAACTGGCGATTCGCTTGAATCGGGAAACCGGCGTTACTTCGATCGCCATCACGCACAACCTGGAAAGCGCCCGCCGCACCGCGGATGTGATTGCCGTACTGTCCGAAGGCCGGATCGTCGCCAGCGGCACCTTCCGCGAGCTGTGTGACTGCGCGCATCCGTTCGTCCAACAATACTTCGCTCATGCCCGCACGGGGTGAGGTTCACATGAAAAGAAACAAACTCTTCTGGCTGGGACTGTTTTCCTTCGGTGGAATGATTCTGCTGGTGTGGGGCATCTTCCTGCTGGGCACGAAGAAGAAAATCTTCGAGCAAACATTTCATTTGCACTCGCCGTTCGAAACCGTCGCTGGTTTGCGGGAAGGCTCACCGGTGCGCCTCTCCGGCATTGACATTGGCGTGGTGGAAACCATTGCCCTGCCGGCCAGACCCGGCGGCAAAGTGGTGGTGACCATGCGGCTGGATGAGGCGGCGCAGCATCTCATCCGCCGCGATGCCTATACCGTGATCGAAACCGAAGGCCTGGTCGGCAACAAGATCGTCGCGATCAAAGGCGGATCCGTGCAACTGGCGCACGTCGCGGACGAGGATTCCATCCGAAGCCGCAGCCCCGTCGATCTCTCCGCCATTCTCGACAGCTTCGATGAAACCGCGCGCTACATGCGGCTGGTCACCGCCAGCTTGGACGGCATTACCTCCAAAATCCGCAGCGGCGAGGGCACCATCGGCAAGCTCGTTTATGATGAAGAGTTCTACCAGAATTTGATTCTGATGACCGAGCGCAGCGACTCCACTTTTGCCGCGGCTTTTGCCGAAACCCGGCGGCTGGGCGATTTGCTCACCAAAGTTTCCACCTCGGTGGATTCCGTGATCAAGCGCGTGGAGAGCGGTCAGGGCACGTTGGGCGCGCTGGTCTACAAAGATGATCTTTACGATCTCACTTACGCGACCGTCAGCGCCACCCAGGACTCCCTGCAAGCATTGCTGCACGACATGCGGCGCGGTCGCGGGCTGCTGGGCAAGGTGATCTCCGATGAGACGCTCGCGGCCGAGCTCGACACCTCCGTGCGCAATCTCGCGCGTCTGCACGATGAGCTGATGGAACTCAGCCGTCTCGCCCGCGCCGGCGCCTTCAGTTTTGCGGAAAACATGGAGGCCCTCAAACACAACTGGCTATTCAAGGGCTATTTCGAGCGCCGCGGCTTTTGGAACCGCGCGGAATTCGAAAAGGACTACGCCGACCGCATGCGCGAGCTGTCCGAGCGCGAAGCCCGCCTCAACGAATACGAAAAGACTCTGGGACAGCAGTTTCGCCAGGTGCAGGAGCTGCACAAGCAAGTGCAACGCCGCTTGCAGCTCGTCGAAGAGCTGGAGAAAAAGCTGCGCCCGGCTGAGCCGCAGGCAGAACAGCAAAAGCCCGAAGCTCAGCCGCCGGAACAGCAGCCGCCTGAGCCGCCGCCGCCGGAACAAGAGCAGCCGTGAAACGCGCACCCCGCCCAATGCCGCTGACTTCGCGGTGAGGTTCTTTCTTCTCCGCAAAAGCGGAGGCGCGGCTGTATTCTGCAGAAGCGCGGCCAAAACTTGCGCTGCTGGTCGGCCGTCAGGTTGTTGTTACGCGCGCGTCTTTTGCGGTCGCGGCAGGCCGTGTCAAACGCCAAACAACGTCGAGGTTCTTCATTCGCGTCGCTTCGCACACAGGTGCGGTTGTTTCTTTGTCGGGCGCAGCGTGTTCGCGTTAAGCGAGCGCCGCCTCTTGTATCCGCCTGCTCTGCTGCCTGTGGCTTTGCGCTGGTGCCGGAGACAGCCGCGGCAGCAGCAAGATCATCAGCACTTCCAACAGACCATTCTTTATGCCGGTTCGAGATTTCCGCTTCGACACGCCCAATCAAAAATCCTCCTACGTTCAAGAGATGTTCGATCGCATCGCCCCGCGTTATGATCTGATGAATCGGATCATGACGTTTGGGCGGGACCAAGCCTGGCGCCGGCGCCTGATTCGCCGCGCCGGAGTCTCGGCGAATGCCGTGGTGCTGGATATCGCCACCGGTACCGGCGACCTCGCGCTGGTGGCGCAAGCAGCCGGGGCGCGTCAGGTGGTGGGCGCGGACTTCAGCCGCGAGATGCTCGGCTATGCCCGCCACAAAACGCGCAAAGGCAACCGCCGCCTCCTTCTCGCGGTGGCAGACGGCTTGAAGCTGCCCTTTCCGGATGACACCTTCGATGCGGTGGTCACCGGCTTCTCGCTGCGCAATGTCGCCAACCTCGACGCCTTCCTGCGCGAAATGGTGCGCGTGACCAAACAGGGCGGCAAGGTCGCCAGCCTCGAAATCACCCGGCCGCGCGGCCGCTGGTTTCGCAGTTTCTTTTCCTGGTATTTTGGTGCGATCGTGCCGCGCCTGGGCGCACTCATCTCTGGCGCGCAGGAAGCCTACAGTTATCTGCCGCATTCCGTATCCGTGTTCATCACGCCCGAAGAGTTGCGCGTGCGGCTGGAAGATGCCGGCCTGCATCACGCCCGTTTCGAGACTTTGATGTTCGGTTGCATTTCCATTCATTCCGGCACCAAAATCCGCGCAGCCGCTGCCCAGCGGAAGCAGGTCGCCTCCTCGGCGCGGCGGCCGGCCGCCTCACCCCCGCGCCTTTGAGAATGCCGCGCAATTGCCGGCGTCACGGCTATCCTCCCGGCCGCGGCGGCAAATCCAGCGCCGGCGTCTCGCCTGCCGCAGACCGGACATCTGCGCTGCCCGCTGTCACTCCGGCGATACTGCCGCGGCGTGGTAATCCTTGCAATTCAATCCTGCCTTTGGTATTTTCGCCCCGATTTGATTACGGAGGCGCTGATCTACAGGAGGTTGTCGCTCGTGTTGGAAAAAATCGATCACATCGGCATTGCGGTGCGGGATCTGGAGGAGGCCGTCAAGCGCTACACGCTGTTGATGGCGGCGCCGCCGGCGCACGTGGAAGAAGTTCCCTCGCAGCAGGTGAAAGTGGCGATGTTCACGGTGGGCGCGTCGCGCGTCGAACTGCTTGCCGCCACCTCGCCGGAATCGGCGATTGCCAAGTTTCTCGACAAGCGCGGGGAAGGCATGCATCACATTTGCTTCAAAGTCGATGATCTTGCTGCCGCGTTGGCGCACGTGCAGGCCGGCGGCATGGAGGTGGTGCCGGGCGCGGGCGCGGCCGGCGCGGGCGGCAGCCGGGTTGCCTTTTTGCATCCGCGCAGCGCGGCGGGCGTGTTGATCGAACTGGTGGAGCAGAAGCAAACCGAGTCCTGACCATGCCGGGTGAGCACAAACCATGAGACGTATCCGCATCGGCATTGACGTCGGCGGAACGTTTACCAACGCCGTTGCCCTCGATACCTCGAGTTTCAGCATCATTGCGCACACGAAGACGCACACCACGCATCACGCCGAAAGCGGCGTGGCATACGGCATTCTTACGGCGTTGCGCAAACTGCTGCGCAAAGGCGAAATCGATCCCGGTGAAATCATTCTGGTGGCGCACAGCACCACCCAGGCCACCAACGCCCTGCTGGAGGGCGACGTGGTGAAGGTGGGAATCATCGGTATGGGCACCGGCTTGAAAGCGCGGCGGGTGCGGCGCGAGACCAACATCAAAGACCTGGAGCTGGCGCCGGGCAAAACGCTGCCCACCTGCCATCGCTTCCTCGACACGCGCCAGAATTTCTCCGATGAAGTGATCCGGCAAGCCCTGCGCGATCTGCAGGCCGAGGGCGCAAAAGCGATTGTCGCCGCCGAGGCCTTCTCCGTCGAAAATCCCCGCTACGAACAGCAAGTGTTGGATTGCGCCCGCGCAATGGGCCTGCCTGCCACGGCCACCCAGCAGGTCTCGCAGTTGTACGGTCTGCGCATGCGCACCCGCACTGCCGTCCTCAACGCCAGCATTCTGCCGGTGATGCTCGCCACCACCGACGTGATGGAGCGCAGCCTGCGCGAAGCCGGCATTCAGGCGCCGTTGATGATCATGCGTTCGGACGGCGGCGTGATGGATGTCAAGGGCATGCGCGAGCGCCCGGTACTGACGTTGCTCTCCGGTCCGGCCGCGGGTATTGCCGGCGCCTTGATGTACGCTTCGCTGTTCGAAGGCATTTTTCTGGAAGTCGGCGGCACCAGCACGGACCTCAGTCTGATTCATCGCGGCCAGGTGGCGGTGCGCACGGCGCGCATCGGGCCGCACCAGCTTTATGTGAAGGCGCTCGATACCCGCACCGTGGGCGTGGCCGGCGGCAGCATGATTCGGCTGCAGCACGGCCAGATTCACGACGTCGGCCCGCGCAGCGCGCACATTGCCAAGATGCCCTATGAAGCCTTCAGCCTGATCACCGATCTCCACGACGCCGAGCCGACGCTTGGCGCGCCCAGCAGCGGCGATCCCGGCGATTACGTCTTCCTGCAACATCAGGAAAAAAAGTTTGCCCTCACGCTCACCGGCGCCGCCAATTTCTTGGGCTATGTCCCGGACCATGATTATGCGCGCGGCGGCCAGAAAAACGTCGGGATGAGCTATGCCAAGCTCGGACGGTTGCTCGATCAAGCGCCGGACAAGGTCGCGGAAGCGGTGATGCAAGCCGGCTGCCGGAAGATTGCCGAAGCAGTGCGCAGCCTGATGAGCAGCAACGAGCTGCCGCGCGAGAGTCTCCGGCTGCTGGGCGCAGGTGGCGGCGCTGCCACGGTGGTGCCCTATGTCGCCAAGCTGCTCAATCTGCCCTTCACCGTGGTGTTGAACAGCGCCATTTTCTCGGCGATCGGGGTGGCACTCGCGATGATTCGGGAGACCATCGAGCGCAGCCTGGTCGATCCCACCGAAGAAGATTTGCTCAGCCTGCGCCAGGAAGCGGAGCGCGTCGTGCTGGCCATGGGCGCCTCGATGGAAAGCGTCGAGGTTAAAATCGAAGTGGACACGCGCCACAATCTCGTGCGCGCGATTGCCACCGGCGCCACCGACGCCCGCCTGCTGGAGAGAATCCGCCGGCCGGTTCCCGCCAACCAACGGGTGAGCGTGGCCGCCGGCGCGCTGGATACCGAGATCGAGGATATTCAAACGCTGGCGCATACCGGTTTCTTTACCGCCTATTCCGCGGTCAAAACCATTCCCCGCTTCTTTGGCCTGTTCAAAAGCAAGCGCCAACCGGTGGTGATCGTCGATCAGCACGGCGTGGTGCGGCTCACTTTCGAGCGCGCGGAACTCATGGAAATGACCGCCGGCGAGGGCCGCCAACGCTTGCGGGATTTCCTGGAGAGATGCACGCACTATGGTGACAGCGGCGCGTGGCTGCCCGGCATTCATTTGGCGATCGGGCCGCGGCTGGTGGATTTCTCCGGCTTGGTCAGTGTCAGCCAAATCGTCTCGCTCGGCGGGCATGAGCTGCAGCAATCCACCGCCGACTCGCCGGTCCTGCTGGTCGCGGATATGTTGAACTGAGGCGATTGAATACCGAGTTTAAACTGGTTGTGAGTGACATGTAATATCGACGCCGGCTTTCAGAGAAGCTGAAACCTGAAGCCAGCGGGCAGCCATAAGCCCGATTCGTGCATGGCACGATGCAACCACCACTGTCATCCAGTAAGGATCTCGTGAAGATTTGGGCGCCCTCCCGTGCCATTCACCTCAGAAGCTCGACGTGAAGCACGCGGAGAAGGACTCTCTTGATTCTAGAACTCCGCACTCACCGCGGTGCCGGCGGTTGCTTTGTGGTCAAGAATCTTTCAAAGTTCTATTCTAACTTTGAGCGCCTTACCGCCTACGCCAGATTTTAGATAAGCTGAGATCTGCAGCCCGGCGGGCAGCAGTGCACCCAACTGCTTTGCAGCACTACGAAATTACACGAAGTCAACACCGAAACCGCAGAGTCGCAGAGAACGCCGATCCAGACCTTTTTGATGCAAAAACGCTGCGCGCCCTGCGGTTTGAACGCTTGCCTTATTCGATTCGGCCCATGACACTGACACGCACGGACGCAGTTTCCTCCTCACCGCTCTATCTCGGCCTCAACCTGCAAGCCTCTGCCCTGCAAGCCGGGTTGGGAGACGGCTTTCAAATTTCATTGAGCGATCTCGGGATTCCGCTGGACAACGTCGACAGCGCGCAAGAAGTCTTGCAGGCGCTGCGGCAGATTTTGGAAAGTGCGCGCATGATCGCAGCCGATCTCACCAGCCCCCTGGTCGCGGCCGGCCTGGCGGTGCCGGCGCATGTCCATCCCGCGCACGGCAGCTTGACGCTCTCGACCGAGCGCAATGCCATGTGGGAAGGCTTGCAGGTGGCGGGCTGGCTGCAGCAGGAACTCGGTCTGCCCGTGGCGGTGGAATCCGAAATCATTGCCGCGGCCATGGCCGAGCTGAAAGTCGGCGCGGCCCGCGGTGCAAGCGAAGTGTTGGTCGTGAAGATCGACGCCACCATCCAGGCGGCTTACTGGCATCACGGCAACTTTGTGCGCGGCGCGCAGGGATTCTTCGGCAACCTCGGCCACCTTGCCACCGGCAACAGCGATTTGCCCTGCTCCTGCGGCCATCTCGGCTGCCTGGAGGCGAGCGCCTCGACAGATGCGATTTTGGATCGCTTCTTCGCCGCCGCGGAAGCCGCGGAGATCGAGCTGGAGGAGGGCGACATGCCGGAGACGGCAGAGGCGGTGTTTGCGCTCAGCCAGAAGCAGCATGCCATCGCGGCCGCGGTGCTCGATGACGTTGCCTTTGATCTCGGCGCCGGCCTCGCCAGCGCGGTGAATCTGCTCAATCCGCAGAAAGTCGTCATCACCGGCGCGCCGATTTATCTGCGCCCTGAATTCTTCCAGCAGGTTGTGCGTGATGCCGGCCAGCGCATGTTGCCGGGCTGCGCCGCCGGCGTGCAAATCGTGCCGGCGATGATCCGGGAAAATCCCGAATGCCTCGGCGCCATGATCCTGGCCAAAGAAAGATTCGGTTGATCGCTACCTAACTCGAGGAGTGTCGCTATGGACCTGACCGGCAAAGTCGCAATTGTCACCGGCGCCAGCCGCGGTATCGGCCGCGCGATCGCGCTGGGGCTGGCGCGCGCAGGCGCGCATTTGGTACTGGCTGCGCGCCAGGAGCCTTTGTTGCAGCAAGTCGCCGAACAAGCGCGCCAGCATGGCGTCGAAGCCGCAATCGTGCGCGCTGATCTGCGCGAGGAGAAGGAGATCACCAAGGTGATCGGCACCGCCCTCGAACGCTTTGGCCGCCTCGAGATTCTGGTCAACAACGCCGGCTTGGGCTATTTGAAACCGGTCGCAGATCTGACCACTGCCGAATGGGACGAAATGTTCGCCGTCAATCTGCGCGCGGTTTTTCTCGCCACGCGCGCGGCCCTGCCGCATTTGCGCCGGGCCGGCGAGAGCTTTGTCGTGAATGTGGCCTCGCTCGCCGGCAAGAACACCTTCGTCAACGGCGGCGGCTACACCGCCACCAAGTGGGGCTTGCGCGCCTTTAGCCAGTGCCTGATGCTGGAAGAGCGCAAGCACGGGCTGCGCGTGCTCACCATTTGTCCCGGTTCGGTGGACACGGAATTCGGCTCCGGTCGCGCCACCCCGCGCCCGCCGCAGCGCGACATCATCCTTCCGGAGGATATTGTCGAGGCCATTCTGTGTGCGCTCAAACTGCCACAGCGCTCCATGATCAGCGAGATCGATCTGCGGCCTTCGAATCCCTGAGAGCACGCCAGCGCCGCCATTTTCAAAAGGACTTTGGAAGATCATTTCAAACGGACGCACAGCCATGAAGCACGGATTGTTCCTTCTCATTCTTGCCCTGCCTCAGCTTTTTCCCGACGCCGGTTTTGCGCAGCGCGCTCAGCGGTTGTTCGCCGCGGTGGCGAAAAACATGAACAGCGCGGAAGACGTCGCCACGGAGAGTATGGGTCTGCTGCTGACGCCGCTCAATCACCCGCAATGGCAAATGCTCACATGGCCGGGCCTGCCCGGCCGCTGCCTCAGCCCATCCAATGCCGGTGGCTCACCCAAACTGATCGTCGGCGGACCAGCCGGCCTCTTGCGGCCTTTCACCAACCCCACCGGCTGGCGCTTGCTCACCGATTGGCAATTGACTGAAGTGCTCGACGTCGAAGTCGATCCGCTGGCGCCGCGCACGATCTATGCCGCCACTGCCAACGGCATCTTTGTGTCGACGGACAATGGCCAGGAGTGGCAGTCCCGCAGCCAGGGCTTGGCGAGCACGTTCGTCAGCCAGCTCTTGGTCGATCCGCAGCAAGCCGGCCGTTTGTTTGCCGCAACCGAAGCCGGTTTGTATGAATCACTCAACGGCGGCCAGGACTGGCGGCTGCTCGCACTCGAAGGCATCGCCGTGCGCGCGCTGTTGCGCGAGAAGGAATCGTGGCCCGGCATCTTCTGGGTCGGCACGGAATACCACGGCCTCTATGAGAGTTTCGACGGCGCCAAAACCTTTGCCAAAGTCGACATGGATGACGACAGCAGTTCGGTCTATGCGCTCGCCGGCGGCGGCGCCAACGAACCCATTTACGCCGGGTTGTTTGCCCAAGGCCTCTATCGCGCCTCTTCGCCGGGAGAATTGTGGGAACCGGTTGCCGGCAGCCAAAGGCTGGGCACGGTGTTTTGCATTTTGCCGCTACCGGAACAACAGCTCGTTTTTGTCGGCACCTATGACCAGGGCGTGTTTCGCAGCACCGACGGCGGCCAAACCTGGCAAAGCTTCGGTCTGGAAGGTGTGCCCGTCCGCGACTTGTTGCTGGGCGACGCAAGCTGGGCCAGGCCTTAGAGCTGCAATCGCCGCTTGCGATTTTGGCCGTGTTCGCGGCCACCATTTTGGCTGTGATGTTGTTCTCATCCGCGTCCTGCCGCGGCAGGGTAACGCTTTAGGTGCGTGTGGGAGCGTGGGCATCCTGCCGGCCGACAAGCTGGCAACGTCACGTTATCCGCCGATACTTGAGGCCTCCCGCGGCCGGGCAGAAAAAAGTACCTCACCCATGGAGGAAGGAATTCCCAATGTTGAATTCGAAGGTGGAGTTGAAACAAAGCGGTATTCAAGGCCTGGGTATTTTCGCCAGGGAGTTTATCGAAGCAGGCGAGATGGTGTGGTGGGAAACCGCCGAAGAACAAGCCCGGCGCTTCATTGTGAGCCGCCGGGAAATCGAAACCTGGCCGGAAGAAAAGCAACGCAATTTTCTCAAATACGCCTATCAAATCGATGCCGGTGTCTACTACGGCCCGCGCGATACGGTGCCGCAGGACCCGGCCGACTTCACCAACCACAGTTGTGACCCCAACACCTGGTTCGTCGATGACAACGCCATGACCGCGCGTCGCGACATCACGCCCGGTGAAGAAATCACTTATGACTATGCCACCAGCGAAATCGACGACAGCTTCATGTTGGTGTGCGGCTGCGGTGCTGCCAATTGCCGCGGCATCATTCGCGGCAGCGACCATCTGCTGCCGGAATTGCAGGAGTTGTACGGCAATCACATGATGCGCCACACGCTGCGCAGCATCGCGGCCCACCGCGCGGCTGCGCAAAAGGCGAGAGTGAGCGCGGTGAAATAGCCGGCTTCCGCATCATCATGACGCCTGTCGCAAGGAACCTTGCGGCAGGCGTTTTCATTTTCAGCCCAGTGCGCGGGGGAACGCGCCGGTCAGGAGTGATCGCATGGCAGCGGTCATGGCCGCGTCATAGTTCTTGGCATCCTGAACGTGCAAAATAGACCGGTCAGTGGTCGCGACAGCAAAGGACCAGCTTGTGATGGAATTTGCGTCGCATTGCACTTCTATCGGATCAAACGTAAAGACTTGCTTCCCGCCGCTGTGATCGCGCGGGATGATCTCACCCTCGGGCGTAATGGATTGACCGGCAGCATGGAAAAACCCGGCGGTACACCACATGTTGCGGCGCAGCCGCGCCTGCGCGTTCAGCAACTCCTCATCGCTGGCGCGCAGCAGATAAGCCAGCCAGTTCGTCTGCTCAATCTTGCCGAGCGCGCAGGCAAAGTAACGTTGCGCTTTGTCACTCAAATGCGGGAGAATATCCGCCTGCAGGAAATCATACCAGGAACCGAATGCGCTCACCTGAACTTGATTGTTGATCTCCTCGAAGCAGGGCAGCCAATAAACCGGACACGGTATCCTCCAAATCGCCTGGAATGCAATTGGATCGAGTCTGACATTGTACTCCAGTTCTGCGTTTCGCGCCAGCTGACGGCTTCCCGTCCCGGCGTTCAGATAAATGCCGGCGCATTTCTCGCGAAACAATTCGGGAAACAGCGTCCCTGCGCGCGCCACCTCCCGGCAGGAACCCGCGATGTGAATGACCACCGGCGTGGCGGCGTTCTTGAGCAATTCGACAATCATGCTCACGGCTCCGTCGTCATCGCCCGGAGGCGTTTGCTTGCAATCTCGTGCAGACGCCATCGCCAGGGGAGAGCCAATACTGCACGGCACATGCAAGCCGGTGAGATAGTTCATCTGTGCGAGCGCCACGATATCTGGGTCGCCGCGATGGTGGGGCGGAGGATAGTCGATGACAATGCCCTTCAACTCGATGTCCCCCGCCGCGGCGAGCGCGTAGAGGCAGGCCACATCCCAATGATCATCAGGGTCATTGGGCGGGCGAAACAGATCGGTTTGATGAATGACGGGGATGCTCATGTCAATGTTGGGAGGTCGCTGGGCACGATGCCTCGCAGCACCATCGAGCTGCAATTCGTTTCTGAGAAACTCGCCTCGCTCGGCGGTGGCGAATGATCAAGGCAGGCGGCTCCGCTTCCCGCCGCCGGCCCACTTCATCAGGCCGCCGCCTCAAGCGAACAACTTCCACTTCTTCATGCTGCTCGAGCCATAGAGATTCGGCGCTTGCGGATATTGCTGCGAGGGCAGCGCCGTGCGAATGGCCTTGAACCAGTCGGCATAGGTTGCCTGCGCCGGCAGCCCTGACAATGCCCGCAGCGCAACGAACGTAAAGGCGCCGTTCGGGCGGCCTCGGAAATAGGCATCAAAGCTGTATTCGGTATCCTGGCAGCCGGCGAGCAGCAAGGCGGCATAGCGGCCCGGCGGGCTGGAGCTGCGGAGCGCGCGCCGCACCCCCAGCTTGGCGGTCTCGCTCCTGGAGAGAAAGACGGCCGGCGGCAGAAAACGCACTTTGCGCTGCGGCGCGTGCTTGCCCGTGGTCGTCGGCGGTGTCGTTATCGGCGCAAAGCGCGCCACTGTTCCTGAGTGGCATGAATCCGAGATCATGAGAATTTTGACGCCGCGCGGCCGTTCGCTGAACAAGTCGAAGAGTTCATCGTCGGTAATGGGCCCGTTTCTGCCGATATCGTAGGGACACAAGCACTCGTCCGTGCCGTCCGGCTCATCACCGTTTTCATCGGGCACGAATGAGCCATGGCCGGAATACTGCACCACGATCAGATCGCCGAATTTCGCCTTGCCGACGGTTGTCTGAATCGCCGCGCGCATGGCTTTCCCGGTCGCTTGCTTGTCCAGCAGCTTCGTCACCGCAAAGCCGCGCTTGGTCAATTCCTTGGCCCAATCGTTCGCGTCATTGACGCAACCGTTGAGGTCGCTGCTGGTGCCAGGGTAATTGTTGATGCCGATGCACAACGCGTGTTTTGCCATCTTCTGCTGTCCTCCTGCTAAATGGCGAGTTTCTCTGGTTGACGTGAGTTGCGGGCGGCGCGCGGTTGATTGCGAATCCTGCGCGGATTATTGAGATTCATATTCAGCGTGACAATGCCAAGTTGGAAAACTCACAGCGTTCCGCCAATAAGTTGCAACTCAAAAAAATCGCCAACTGATAGACACAAACCAACCGATGGAAAAGGGTTTTATCAGTTGGGTCGTTTCTATCAGTTGGAATTCTTCTTTGCTTCTGATGCACCTATTTTGTTTTGTAGGAACCAACTGCCCCCTCTCCTTGCAAGAGAGGGGAATTGCAGGCATTCACTATTCAAACCTTCAGCACGCCACGAAACCCCCGGGCGGCATAGTAAGATTCCGCGCCATTGTGATATACAAAAACATGGCCGTAACGGCGATCACAAAAGAGGGCACCGCCGAGTTCGCGAATATCAGCGGGCGTCCGCACCCAACTCGACGTTTTCGTATCGAACTTGCCGAGTTGCTGCAACGCGCGATACTGCTCTTCGGTCAAAAGCTCGATGCCCATGCCGGCAGCCATGCTCAAGGCGCTGGCCTTTGGTTTATGTTCCTTCCTTGACTCCAGCGCTTCCCGGTCGTAACAAACGCTTCTGCGGCCTTGGGGACTCTCCGCGGCACAATCATAAAAAACGAACTCGTCCGTCTTATTGTCATAACCAACAACATCCGGTTCGCCGCCGGTTCTTTCCATTTCGTGGAGAGACCACAATTTCGCGGGATTCGCTTCCAGCCTGGCCTGTACTTTGGCCCACGCCAGGCCTTCATGACGGTTCATATTCCTTTCAAAACGGATTTGCAGCACGCTGAGTAGTTCCTGGCGTTGTCCTGGCGACAGTTCCGGTCTTGCTGCCATGCCCGAAACGGAACGAGGGGCCGTGACTTCCTTCAGACCCTTGCCCTTTGTGCGCCCTGCGGTTTTGCCCATCCGCTTTTCCTTTCTGCGATTGGTCATTACCTTTCTTTTCAAATGGATTGCTGCACTTGCAATCAAAAGAGCCGCAATTGCGGTGAACCGTCATCCAAACAGCGATAAATCTTCTGGTCAAGCCACTCAATTGACTATATGCTTCAGGGTTCCGTCGATCACACTTTTGGGAACCTGCTTGGGCTTCACCGGAATGCGATACCAGTGTTGCTCGCGAGCGATCCCAAAATCCCGTTTATTGTTCATGAGGGCGATCAGAAAGTCCCTTGCCGGGCTTTGTTTCATGATTCCACCCCTGACTGGAAAAAGAAAAAGCTGCTTTCATGAGGATCGTCGGCAGCTTGTACGCGCAATCAAATCGTTTCCGGCCGTCTTGCCGGAGGTTCAAACGTTACGTGGGCTTGCTTATGAATCCCTATCTGCAGCGCTGCGGAGATGCGGCTTGGGTGATGGCAAGCGTGATTTGGGGCTTAGCGATAGCGTCGCTTGATCTCTGCCAGAGAGTTTTTCACCAACTTCTCGAGGATGGATATATCGATCTCGCTAAGCCGGCGAAAATACAAGCAGGCCTTGCCCATTCTGTGCTTGCCGAGCCTGGCCAGCAGGGCTTGCTGTTCTGGGCTACTTGCCGTCAAATAGACAACGACTTCCTTCCCCCGGGCCGCGAAGCCGGTCAGGCATGAGTCGCCTTCTCGCCCGCTTTCGTACTGGTAGTGATACATGCCGAAACCGACGATGGTCGGACCCCACATTTTCGGCTCCTGCTTGGTGATTCTCCGCAGGAGTATGACGAGAGACTCGCAGTCCTTGCGTTGCTCTGCGTTTGCGATTGCGGCGATATGCGCTTCCACGCTGGCCTCGGTTGCTTTGGTCTTGTTCATTGCAACTGCCTTTCGGTGCAGCCGGAGCTCCGGTTGTAAGCGTCCGCCCGCGGCCAATGCTTTCGGGTTGATGGCGGATGCGGTCTCAAAAGCCTGCTCGCACGGTTCCTGTGATTCTATGTCGTGCCGAGCCTCTCAGCCAATTTGCCGCCCAGCCATGCCATGGGCAGGTAGGCACCAACCAAGTCCAGGACGGCAAACCAGACCGGCGAAGAAAGCATGAAAACACTTGCGATGCCGCCGATCAGGAAGAACGCGCCTATTCCCAGTGCGAATTTCATTTTGTGGCTTGCCGCGAATTTACCGGCGGCAAAAGCCCCCACCAAGGTTCCCAACGCATGTGCCAGGAAGGGGAAAATGAAATGCTTGGGTTCAAACAAATGCAGCGAAGCTTTCAAGCTCTCAGAATCCGTCACCTCGACGCCGGCCGGAGGTGGGATGACCTTGCCGCTGATCGCAATCAGGCTCATGTTCACCGCGCTTCCGATTATCACCCCGGCGATAACCGCCAATACATTTCTGAGAGTTGGATTCACGATTCCTCCTTCCTGCGGTTAGACCCTTTTGGGAATACGACCAGCGCTGTGGAACGTGCCGCTGTGTGACTGCTCTCTGCGCACCCGGGGCATGTCCCTGCGCCCTATTCGCCTGGCGAGCAGGCATTACAAAGAAGAAATAAGTTCAACGCAGAATTATGCGGCGGCTCACGCTGTGCTCATTCCGGAGGTCTGTGCTGGTTATCGCGCCGCACGAATTCTTGTCTCGTTAGCGCCAGCCTTTATAGCTCGAGCCAGCCGCCTCGCTCAATTTGAATGTTACGCATATTCAAACACATCCATAGGAACTGATTTCGCCGGGTGCATCTGGCCATGCACGATTCGTCGAATTCTCTCTGTCGTCTCGCGGCTAAAAGTTTTGTCCCCACACCGTGCACAGACTTTAGCTGGAATACCCTCCACCAAAACGTGCTTTCCGTTGAGTTTAAATACTTCATCAACGATTTCCTCGCGGGTCTCGTTTGAACCGCAAATATGACAATGAAACATGATCATCTCCGCATAGAGTAGTTATTGATCCATTCATCTTCTTCAGGTTGATAAATCGTGATAATTTTTATCAATCCTTCGTCAGTCTCTATTCGTGTGACTTGTATATGAATAGGTCGCCCCGACTTCGTGAATCCCAACAAGAGGCAACTCGGCGCATATTTATCCTCGGGATAGTCCTCTATAATTTCTGCGTTCTCTGCAATTTCACGTATTTCGCTTTCGCTTATGTTACGCTCAACTGTCCGTTTGAATGCGTGAAAACTAAACTCGAATTGGCCAGACTCCAAATGTTTGTGTATTTCTTCGATCGTTTTCATGCAAAAAGTAAAACCCAGTGAGCGGGTGACAGGAATTTAGTGGTCGCGCTTTTAAAAGCTATTCGAATGTAAACATTGTGGAGAGCAATTGCAACAAAGAACCCCTCCCCCGATCTTCTGTGAATGACATGTAGCTGCTAACACCAGTTTCAGCGGCTGCGGGGCGAGAAAGAGTTTGATCGAAGACGAGGCGTTGAAACTCGCACGATATGAAATTCATGCCACTGCCCCGCAGCCGCTGGAAACGATGTTAGCAAAAATAGTTTGGCATTTACCACGATACTTTGGTCCGAATTTCAGTACAACTTTTGTTTTTCTTCGACGATTTTGCTTTTTTCTCTTTCACGCTTTGTATTCTTCACTAATTTTATTTCCTACCAATTCGCGCTATTGTTCGTTGCACGCACCTTGTTTTTTATGGTTTTTGAAATGGGGTGAAAAGCTTTCAGCACTTCACAATACTTTATTTTTTATCGAGCCGCTTTATCTTCTGGGCTTCACGATATTTTATTTCTACCGACTCGTTTTATCCTTCGGCACTTCACGATCCTTTCTTGCTTCAATGAACATCTTTTGATCTCAAAAAGCTACTGTCCATAACGCTCAAGCAGCGAATGACGAGCCTTCTCTAACAACTGTGAGTAGTCTGGCGAAAACGGCTCGGTAAGTTGTTTCTCAAGCAACGCCTCCAGCGCCCAGAGTGCATTTCTCTCTGGCGTATCTACTAATGCCTTAAGTTTTTCTGAGGCAAGAAGTTCAAATAGAACCAGCGCTTCGTCCTGTTCGAGAGTGATAGTTATGGGCATTCTGCACTTTCCTTCTTGCGGCTTTTAAAATGGGGATGAAAAACGTTCGGATTTTCACGATAGTCATTTTTCTACCTCGATGCCGTCTTCCAGCGCTTCACAATACTTTACTTTCTACCGAGCCACGTTATCTTTCTGAACTTCACGACACTTTCCTATTTGCCCAAACTCCTTTCGCTCAAATTTTGCTAACAACAGAGTTCAGCCTCGGCTTGAACGAGATGTTAGGTTGCGCCGGTATGTGAATGCCTGTCACTATGGCCGCCTATCGGGCCGAACCCTTTGTTATTTGCTCAAGTGTAGCAAACCAATTATTTCTTCCGCACATTCCGAAGCTGTTTTTCCGTCTGTTATGACTGTTACACAGTTGTCCCGCGGAACCGCCGCACAATTCCATCTTTCTAGGTTTTTATGCAGCCCTTCAACGCTCCTTACTTTTCCCATTCTGATCCGTGAATCGCTCAAAACTCGTTTCTCTAATTCACTAACATCACATCTCAAGTCAGTGCTGTCCGGTTTAGTTGGGTTAGAGCTGCAGACATACTTGGTTGTGGTCTGCTGGTCGACTGCAACGTCTAAGCATCCTTTCACGCGAGTCCGAGAGTAGAATACTATTGAGGCTAACACGCGCAAAGACATTTTCGCGGATGTACCGCTGCATCTTGAGCAATGTGAACTGACATCTGGTTTTGTATTTGAGATAAGACAGTAAGAGATAGGTGATCATTGCGATCCAGATTTGAGTCCGCACGGCATTTTCGGTGGTACCTATGAAAGTTTTGATTCTCAAATTCTGCTTGATCCATTTGAAGAATGTTTCAATGTTCCATCGTGATTTGTAGATCTTCGCAATTGTTAGTGCTGAGAGGTGAATGATATTTGTCAGGTACTCATATGTTATCCCAGTTTCAGGGTCTCTGTACACGACCAATCGCAGTTCGATGGGAAGATCACTGGCGTTGTTTCCAACGAGACGAATGATCTTGTCTTGCAACACACCGCTATTTCTCGCGTGTCGCGAGAGTTTTGGAAGTAGATGCTCTGGGC